>NZ_JBBMFA010000037.1:0-33220 GCF_040096265.1 Ruthenibacterium intestinale | reverse complement strand
CGGAATTGGCAGACGCGCTAGATTCAGGTTCTAGTGAGGGCAACTTCATATGGGTTCAAGTCCCTTCATCCGCACCAAAAATCCGAACTTGTTTTTAAAACAGGTTCGGATTTTTTTGTTGTATGAAAATCGCTGCCCTAAATGGCAGCTGTTCTTGAACAGAAAACAAAACCCGTCCGGTTGTCCGGACGGGTTTTGTCAGGTTTTCAAAGCGTGTTCCACTAGCGCGGCGGCGTCCTCCAGTTCAGGAAGCCCCAGCGCAACAGCCAGTTCGCCATACAGAAGATGCTCGGCGCGTTTTTTGAAATCCTGCTCTGCAGCGCTCAGGTGGCGCCCCAGCGCGGAGCATCGATCGGCTTTATCCGAAAGGGTTTTGATCAGGCAGGCGAGACTGCGGCATGTGTGTGCATGAAGCATGGAGCGATAGTGGTCCACTACCTCAGCCCGGCGCGGGCTGGAAAATTCGTCGTCCTGAATTTTCGGAAGTTCTGCCAGAAAAGCCTGGGCCTGCTCCTGCGTGATCACAGGCCGCATGAAGACGGGTGTGTCCACAGGTACATAAATCATGCCGGTTTCAAAAAGCGGGGCCAGCTTGTAGTAGAGATGCCCGGCCTTTCCAGGTGATTGGTCCGGTGGATATCCAACTTCTTCCACACGGCATACACCGGTATTTCCATAATAAATAAGATCGTTCGCCTGAAACATGATAACTCCTTTTCCGGAAGGCCGCCGAGGCAGCCCCAATGAAAAACAATCCTTCCGGCGGGCGGAAGGAGAGAACTTTCTATTTTTATTATAGCACAACAAAATTGTTTGTGTAAGTGAAATCCGAACGGCAGAAGATAAAAAAGGCTCCGCCGGGAAGGCGGAGCACAAATCATAAAAGAATATTTTTAATAAGAAGGTTGGTGGTTCCATCGGCATTTCGGATAAACTCGATGGCATTTTCATCACGGTAGACGCTGACAGGAACCTTAATCTCGACCCCGCCGGCACTGCGCAGCGACTGCTTTTCCATGCGCCGCACAGCTGCTGCAGGCATGGGGAGCGGCTCGTCCATCTCAATCTCCCGTTCAGCCAGCGCCTGAGCGAACGCTTCGCGGGCATGAGGCAGGTTCCCGTACAGTTTATCACACAGTTCCGCCACCGGCGCGGGCTGTGCCGGCGCACCCGGCTGGCTGGAGGCGCTTCGGAACTCCCGGAATTCTTCACAGACGGCCGCGGCCAGTTCCGGTTCATCCACACCGGTGCTTCCGTAGAACTGTTGATTCACTTCCACGGCAATGTCCCGGATAGCGGCCAGCTTTTCCTTGGGCGACATGCCCGGTTTGACGCAAAGCACCCGACGGGCAAGATAGGGCTGTTTGCGGCCGTCAATCTCGTATTTTTTCTCCAGAACACGCACCTGCTGGGAAGCCAGATCAACAAAAAAAGCCTCATCGGCCTTCCCGGATGCACCGGGAAGAAGAAAATCCTGCCGTGTGATACCTGTCACGGCATCGCCGGTCCCCATGTCAAAGAAATGGGCGTATCCGGTTTTGTAGTTGAGTTTCAGACCGGCAAAATAATCGTTGCCGTCGATGTTCAGCAGCAGAAAAGCCGCATCCGCCGCCGGAATTGAAGGATTCTCCCGCAGAACGTCAAACCAGCTTTGTGCCAGATCGGCTGTGACGGAAAGAAAGGCCTGATCCAGTTCGCCCAGATGCGCCAGCAAAGGAGATTCACTGGTAAAAGAGCAGGTTTTGGCCTCTTCGCTGTTCCAGGCCTTGGCCGCAAGACCGCCCAGGTAGTGCAGGGCGTCCTCATCGGTGAGAAGCGTCTGAGACAGAACCGGCAGATCCGCGCCGGGATCCAGAACATGGAGAACGGCCGCTTCCAATGTGAGTTCCATAATGTCATTCCTTTATTTAAAATAGAGCAGCTATGATTATAGCGTGAGGCGGTAAAAAAATCAAATAGAGAAACCCTGCTTGCGGCGCAGAAAAGATTTTTCACAAGCCCCTTGTGTGTGCATCAAAGAAAAGGTATACTGGTAATACTCGAATGGTGTAACAATCACTCCGTTTTGATAAAATCATTGCAGATGTGCCGAAAGGTGTCGTTGTATTTATGAAAATTATTGTTGCGGGTGACGGTAAAGTCGGTCTGGCACTGACGCGTCAATTGTTGCGGGAGGGTCACGACCTTGTGACCATCGATTCCAATCCTCAGGTGCTCCATATGAGCCTGGATCAGTACGATGTAATGACGCTGGAAGGAAATGCGGCGGCGATGGAAACCCTGCGCGAAGCCGGTGTGGAAGAAGCAGAGCTTCTGATTGCGGCGACCAGCGCAGACGAGACCAATATTTTGTGCTGCCTGACCGGACGAATCTTGAATCCGAACCTGCATACGATTGCCCGTGTGCGCAACCCGGATTACAAAGAGCAGCTGTTCAGTATGCGGGAACAGCTGGGATTGTCCATGACCATCAACCCGGAACTTTCGGCCGCGCACGAGATTTTTCGGCTTTTGCAGTTCCCCAGCTTTCTGCGGCGGGAAACGTTCGCCAAGGGCCGCGTGGAAATCGTGGAACTCAAGGTCTTTGAAGACGGCAAACTCAATGGCGTCCGCCTGAGCGAGCTTTATAAAATCGCCAAGGTGAAAGTGCTGGTCTGTGCGGTGAGCCGCGGTGAAGAAGTGGAGATTCCGAACGGCGATTATCGGCTGCAGACAGGAGACCATATTTATGTGACGGCCCGTGCGGCCAACCTGTCACAGCTGCTGAAAAATCTTGGTATTGGAATGAGCTACGTCAACCGTGCTCTTCTGGTGGGCGGAAGCCGCCTTTGTTTCTATTTGGCGGAACGGCTTTTGCGCGCAGGCGTGCAGGTGAAGATCATCGAAAAGAACGAAACGCGCGCCCGTTACCTGGCAGAGATTTTGCCCAAGGCAGATGTGGTGCAGGGCGACGGCTCGTCCCAGGAAGTGCTGGAGAGCGAGGGCCTGCGCCGTGCGGATGCACTGGTGACTCTGACGGACATGGATGAAGAGAACATTGTCATTTCCATGTACGGCAGCGCGGCGGGCGTGAAAAAGGTGATTACCAAGGCCAACCGTTTGGAATACAGCCATATGTTTGAGGACATGGGCGTCGGAACGGTCATCAGCCCCAAGGCGCTCTGCAGCAATAACGTGGTTCGCTATGTTCGGGCCATGCAGAACCAGAAGGGAAGCGTGCTGGCTTTGCATCGCATTGCGGATGATCGGGCGGAGACGCTGGAGTTCCTGGTGGATGACACGGTGCCTTGGCGCGGCGTGCCTCTGAAAGACGTACCTGTGAAGAAGGGAATATTGATTTCCTGCATTACCCGGCGCGGTGATACGGTGATCCCGGATGGTGCCAGCAGCTTTGAGTCCGGTGACACGGTGATCGTAGTGACCACGTGCGAAAGCCCCATCATGCAGCTGCAGGATATTTTTGAGGAGTAAGAGCGGACATGAATATCAGACTTGTGGGTAGAATGGTCAGTTCCATTCTGTTTGTGACGGAAGTGTTCATGATCCCGTCGCTGATCCTTTGTTGTATTGACGGCGACCACGATGTGGCCATGGCGTTTCTGGCGTCCATGGCGGTGATCTCTCTGATCGCCGGCGTATTGTTTTGGTTTGGACGAAAACGCGAAGCGCATTTTTCAGCCCGTGACGGCTTTGTGACCGTTGCATTGGCGTGGGTGTGCATTTCGCTTTTGGGCGGTCTTCCGTTTTATTTCAGCAGTGAGATTCCTTCTTATGTGGATGCGGTGTTTGAGATTGTGTCCGGCTTTACCACGACGGGTGCCTCAGTGCTGCCCGATGTGGAAAGTCTGAGCCGTGGCGTATTGTACTGGCGCAGCTTTTCTCATTGGCTGGGCGGCATGGGAATCCTGGTCTTTACGCTGGCGGTGGTGCCGGCAAACAAAAATTCCGGCGGCACGCTGTATCTGATGCGCGCCGAAAGCCCCGGCCCCAGTGTGGGAAAACTGACGCCGCGTATCCGGCAAACCGCCATGATTCTCTATGGACTGTACATTCTGCTTACCGTTTTGTGCGTGGCGTTTCTGCTGGCCGGGGGTATGCCGCTTTTTGACAGTGTGTGCACGGCGTTCGGCACGGCAGGTACCGGCGGTTTTGGCATCAAGAACGACAGCATGGGCAGCTACAGCCCCTACCTGCAAAACGTATGTACCGTGTTCATGCTGCTGTTCGGCATCAATTTCAATGTGTATTATTTGCTCTTGATCCGGAAATTTGCAGCGGCATTTAAGGATGAAGAGGTCCGGTTGTATCTGTTCTTCTTTGCGGCGGCTACGGGCCTGATCACCTGGAACATTCGTCCGTTGATGCAAAGCTGGGGCGAAAGTTTGCACCATGCGGCATTTCAGGTCAGCAGTATCATGACGACCACTGGTTTTTCCACAACAAACTTTGACCTTTGGCCGTCTTTTTCCAAAGCGATTCTGCTGGTTTTGATGGTTTTGGGAGCCTGCGCCGGCAGCACGGGTGGCGGCATCAAAACCGTGCGAATGTTGCTGCTGCTGAAAGAGTTGCGGTACAATGTGCAGCGCACGCTGCGTCCGCGCACCGTGCGTGCCATTCATGTGAATGGCCATGTTGTGGACAACGAAGTGATCAAAGGCGTCAATTCCTATATGGCGGCCTACTGGATTCTGATGTTCGGCAGCATTCTGCTGATTTCCTTGGATGAATTTCCGCTGGAATCCAACCTTTCGGCGGTATTCGCCTGTTTCAATAACATCGGACCCGGCTTAGGCGTGGTCGGACCGATGTCGAACTACGATTGCTACAGCGACTTTTCAAAAATTGTGCTGACGGTGGACATGCTTTTGGGAAGACTGGAAATTTTCCCGCTGCTGGCTTTGTTCAGCCGGGATACATGGTCTAAGAAGCTGTGAGATTTAAAAACTCCCGATTTTATATCGGGAGTTTTTTTGATAAAAAGCTGTACTTTTTGCGGGAATATGCTACAATGAAAAACAGCTTTGTGTTTAGGAGGAAAACAGGTTTATGAAACAGTCACGCGGCCAATGGGCGAGCAGTCTGGGGTTTATTCTGGCTGCTTCCGGAAGTGCAGTGGGCTTGGGGAATATTTGGAAGTTTCCGGGAAAAGTGGCGGCCTACGGCGGCGGCGCATTTATTTTGTGTTATGTGCTGATTGTTGCACTGGTCGGGTTTCCGGTGATGCTGGCGGAGATCAGCATTGGACGAAACACGCAGAAAAATGTGGTGGGCGCATTTCGTCGCCTGAACCGCCGCTGGACCTTTCTGGGTGGAATCGGCGTGATTACGCTGTTTGTGATTTTGTCCTATTATTGTGTGGTCGGCGGCTGGGTGCTGAAATACATTCAGGTATACCTCACGGGTGCGGATTTCGGCACGGGTGCGACCCCGTATCAGGATTATTTTGTGAATTTCATCTCAAAACCGGTGGAGCCGCTGCTCTGGGGTGCGGTGTTTCTCGCGCTTTGTGTCTATGTGGTGGTACGCGGTGTGTCCAAGGGAATTGAAAAGGTGAGCAAGTTTTTAATGCCCTGTCTGTTTTTGATTCTTTTGGCCATTGTCGTACGCAGCATTACCCTGCCCGGTGCGGGTGAGGGCCTGCGCTATCTGTTTACCGTCCGGCCGGGAACCGTGAACGGAAACACGCTGGTAGGTGCGCTGGGACAGGCCTTTTTCTCTCTTTCGGTCGGTATGGGAATCATGGTGACCTATGGCTCCTATGTGTCAAAAACGGAGAATCTTGCCAAGAGCGCTGCGTTCATTTGCGGCATTGATACCATGGTCGCCATTCTGGCGGGAATTGCCATTGTGCCGGTGGTGTTTGTGACCCTGGGGGCAGATGGCCTGGGCCAGGGCGGCGGTTTTGCGTTTATGGCTTTGCCGGAAGTGTTTGCGCAGATGCCGGGCGGGATCGTATTTGGCTGCCTGTTTTTCATGCTGCTTTTTTTGGCAGCTTTGACCAGTGCCATCAGCGTATTGGAAAGCTGCGTAGCATTTTTGACGGAAGAGTTTCACCTTGGACGTTTGAAGGCCATTGTGCTGCTGGTGATTCCCATGGCGTTTTTGAGCGCGGGTTATTCCCTGAGCCAGTCGGCAGAGCGCAATTTGAACCTGCCGTGGTTTGATTTTGCTTCCGGCGTGCAGATGCTGCCCATGAATGCGGTGCTTGAAAAATTCACGGACAATTTGATGATCCCGCTGGGTGCATTGGGATTCTGCCTGTTTGTAGGCTGGGTTTGGGGAACGAAAAATGCGCTGAGTGAGATCGAAGCGGATGGAAGCCGGTTCCGTTTCAAACGCTCCTGGTCCTTTTTGATTCGATTCCTGGCGCCTGCTGTGATTGTACTGATTTTGTATTTTACGCTGGGCAAGGGGCAGGGCCTTTCCTGAAATAAAAAAAGAGGGGCAAGCGCCCCTCTTTTTTTATTGGTCGGTACGCAGATGGTCTGCGACTGCAGGGATTTTTGCCTGAAGTTTTCGGGCGGCACGGACGCACAAAAACCAGATGAAGCACAGGCAAAACCAGTAAAAGCAATAGCGCAGACAAATTTGCCCCAAAAGATTGGCCGGTTCGGTGCTGTAGTCCCACACCCGCCAGCCAAACGAAAGGTTGACCACCAGACCGGTGGCAAATTCGGCTGCAGTGATCAGGCACATGCCGGCGGTGGCCTGTACAAAAATACTTCGGCTGCCCCAGTGTTTGGCAAGGCAGGAAAGCCCCAGCAGGCATAACCCGCCGAGAATGGTCATGGTCCAATGGGTGTATCCTCGTGCAAGAATTTCGAGAAGACTGTACCCGAGTGCACCGGTGGAAAAAATAGCCGCCTGTTTTTTCATTCGCAATCACCTGCGTTTAGGGTGCGCTGCGCCGGTGAAAAATATACATGGCGTTTGTACCTTAAATGGACAAAGCGGACAAAATGTGATATAGTTTAAAAAGTAAGTCATTCCACATAGGCAGGTCAATTCATGGACAAGATTAAAACCAGCGCATGTATCGTGGCATACGGCGGATACGAAGAGGTGGTCAAAGCGGCTTCCTCTGTTTTGTCGTATACAAAAGACACGGAGCTCTCTTTGTATGTGGTGGACAATGCTTCGCCGGACGGAACGGGGGCGCGTTTGGAGGCTGCGGATTTCGGCGGCCCGGTGGATGTGATCTGCCGCAAGACCAACGATGGATTCGGCACAGGCCATAACACGGTTTTGAAACAGCTGACCAGCAAGTATCACGCAGTGGTCAATCCGGATATCACCCTGGATACGGATGCCATCAGCGCGCTTTGTTTCTGGATGGAAGAGCATCCGGATGTGGTCATGACCACGCCGCGGCTTCGCTTCCCGGATGGACGCGATCAGTATACGGCAAAGCGGACTCCCAGTCTGCTGGCCCTGATGGCCCGGCAGCTTCCGCTGCCTTTTCTGAAATCGGTTGAGCGGCATTATCTGATGCTGGATGAGGACCTGACACGTCCGCAGCTCATCGATTTTTGCACCGGCAGCTTTTTTGTGATCCGCACAGAGGTCTTTCAGAAAATGGGCGGATTTGACGAAAGTTATTTTATGTATGTGGAGGACGCCGACATCACCCGCAAGGCACAGCAGTACGGAAAGGTGATGTATGTGCCGATCACGTATGTTTATCATGCGTGGCACCGCGACGCCAACAAGAAATGGAAGAATTTCTGGATGCAGATCCGCTCCATGTTTCATTATTGGCGCAAGTGGGGCTTTCGGCTTTTTTGATTTTGTAAGGTGTGGGCGGTACTTAGCCCGTTAAAATCAATTTGAAAAGGAGAAATGAAGATGAAAGGGATTATTCTCGCCGGTGGCGCTGGCACCCGGCTGTATCCGCTCACCATGGTTACGTCCAAGCAGCTTCTGCCTGTGTATGACAAACCCATGATCTATTATCCGCTGTCCACGCTGATGCTGGCAGGCATTCAGGATATCCTGATTATTTCTACGCCGCAGGACACGCCCCGGTTTGAAGCACTGCTGGGCGACGGAAGCCAGTTTGGCGTGCACCTCAGTTACAAGGTGCAGCCTTCTCCGGATGGCCTGGCACAGGCATTTTTGCTGGGTGAGGAGTTTATCGGAGACGATTGCTGCGCAATGGTTCTGGGCGACAATATTTTTTACGGGAACGGTTTTTCCCGCATTTTGCGCAATGCGGTCAAGAATGCAGAGGAGAACAGCCGCGCTACGGTATTTGGTTACTATGTGACCGACCCGGAACGGTTTGGCATTGTGGAGTTTGACGCCAACGGAAAAGTGATCAGCGTAGAGGAAAAACCCAAAGAGCCGAAATCCAATTATGCGATCACCGGCCTTTATTTCTATGACAAGCGCGTGGTGGAGCTTGCCAAGCAGGTCAAACCGTCTGCCCGCGGCGAATTGGAGATCACGACCCTGAATGAGCTGTACCTGAATCAGGGCGATTTGGATGTGCAGCTTTTGGGCCGCGGCTTTGCCTGGCTGGATACAGGTACGATGGACAGTCTGGTGGACGCGGCGGATTTTGTGCGCATGGTGGAAAAGCGCCAGGGCATCAAAATCAGCGCTCCGGAAGAGATTGCTTATAAAAACGGATGGATCACCCGCGAAAAACTGCTGGAGAGTGCAGAGCGTTACGGCAAAAGCCCTTATGGCCAGCATCTGAAACAGGTTGCGGATGGAAAATTGCGTTATTGAGGAGACAGAGATATGAAACTGCTCATCACGGGTGCGGCAGGCCAGTTGGGAACCGAACTGCGCCGACAATTGGCGCAGGGCGGTTGTGCGCTGGGCTCGATTCCTGAAAAACTGAACCGTGCTACGGTGATTGCCACGGATGTGGGCGTAGACGGCATGGAAGCGCTGGATATCACCGACCGGCATGAAGTCATGGCGTTTGTGCGCCATCATCAGCCGGATGTGATCGTATCCTGTGCGGCATTTACCAATGTGGACGGGTGCGAGACAAACCGGGATGCGGCGTTCAAAGTGAACGCGCTGGGCGCCCGGAACCTTGCCATGGCCGCGGAAGAAGTGGGTGCGAAGCTGATCCATGTTTCCACGGACTATGTGTTCAGTGGGGCCGAAAACGGGGGCGTGGCTTTGGATGAAACTGCGCAGCCCGGCCCTATCAGCGCCTATGGTTCCACCAAGCTTTTGGGAGAAGAATACGTAAAAAGCCTTTGCAGCCGTTACTTTATCGTGCGCACTGCCTGGCTGTACGGGTATGCCGGAAAGAACTTTGTGAAGACCATCCGCAATGCGGCGAAAAAATTCGGCGCAGTGGAAGTGGTCAACGATCAACTGGGCAATCCCACCAACGCGGAAGATCTGGCGTATCATCTTCTGAAACTGTGCGTTACCAGAGAATATGGAATTTATCATTGCACGGGAGAAGGCATTTGCTCCTGGTATGATTTTACCTGCGAGATTCTGCGTCTGGCGGGTGTGGATGCCAAGGTCACACCCTGCACCAGTGCCGAGTACAAAGCAAAACATCCCGCTTCCACGAATCGACCGGCGTGGAGCGCGCTGGAAAACCGCATGCTGGCCTGTACTGTGGGCAATGAGATGCGCACCTGGCAGGATGCGTTGAAATGCTTTTTTGAAAACTGGAAACCGGAGGACTGAATGGAATGAAAAAATATTTGATTACCGGCTGTGCCGGCTTTATTGGTTCCAACTTTGTCTATTACATGCTGAATAAGTACGATGACATTTTGTTGGTCAACCTGGACAAACTGACCTATGCAGGCAACCTGGAAAATTTGAAGGGAGTGGAGGGCGACAAACGCCATGTCTTCGTGCAGGGCGATATCTGCGACCGCGAACTGGTTACCGGATTGTTTGAAAAATACGATTTCGATTTTGTGATTAACTTTGCGGCGGAGAGCCACGTGGACCGCTCCATTACCAACCCCGAAATTTTTGTGGAAACCAATGTGCTGGGCACCGTGAACCTGCTGCAATGCGCCAAAAACGCATGGTACCGTGACGGCGCCTGGGCAGAGGGCAAGAAATACCTGCAGGTATCCACCGATGAAGTGTACGGCTCTCTGGGCGAGGACGGCTATTTCATGGAGACCACGCCCCTGTGCCCGCACAGCCCGTATTCTTCCTCCAAGGCCAGCGCTGATATGTTCGTCATGGCGTTCCATGACACCTACGGCATGCCGGTGAACATCACCCGTTGCTCCAACAACTATGGTCCCTATCAGTTCCCGGAAAAACTGATCCCGCTGATGATCAACAATGTCAAGCACCACAAACAGCTGCCCGTGTACGGTGACGGCATGAATGTGCGCGACTGGCTGTATGTGGAGGATCACTGCAAAGCCATCGACATGGTTGCCAACGGCGGCCGTGTGGGCGAAGTTTACAATGTGGGTGGACACAACGAGCGTCCCAATATCTTCATTGTAAAAACCATCATTGAGCAGCTGCACGACAAATTGCAGGATGCCGATATCAACGAGGGCCTGATCAAATACGTTGCGGATCGTCTGGGACATGACCGTCGGTACGGCATCGACCCCACCAAGATCAAAGAGGAACTTGGCTGGTATCCGGAGACTGCTTTTGAGGTCGGCATTGTGAAGACCATTGATTGGTATCTGGCCAACGAAGAGTGGATGAATAATGTTACTTCTGGTAATTATCAGAAGTATTATGACGAAATGTATAAAAACAAATAAGTTTACACATGCAGCAGGAAGTCCGCGGGCTTCCTGCTTTTTTTATCTGTATCTGCAAAAAAAAGCGCGTTTGAAGGAGAAAAAGCGGGAGGGGTTTCACAGTTTTATCAAACAATTATCAGGGCTTTTTCAAACTTCAACCATACAATGAAAATACTTTGGGGCGTTTTGCGTCCCTCATGCAGGGAAAGGAAGCGTTGGCATGATACAGGTAAAAGAGCTTACCAAGCGCTATGGAAATCACATAGCGGTGGATCATTTGAGTTTTACTGTGGAAAAGGGAGAAATCTGCGGTTTGCTGGGCCCCAACGGAGCGGGAAAATCCACCACCATGAATATGATGACCGGATATATTTCTGCTACGGATGGAACGGCCCTGATCGATGGAAGCGATATTTTTGATGAGCCGAGAGCGGCGCGTGCGAAAATTGGATATTTGCCGGAGCAGCCGCCGGTCTATCCGGATATGACGCCCTGGGAATACCTGTTGTTTGTAGCGCAGCTGAAGGGGTTCGCAAAACCGGACCGGCAGGATCTGGCAAAGCAGGCGATGGCGCAGACCGGCGTGACGGAGGTAAGGGACCGTCTGATCAAAAATTTGTCCAAAGGCTATCGGCAGCGGGTGGGGCTGGCCGGAGCGCTGCTGGGCGGACCGGAAGTGTTGATTCTGGACGAACCGACGGTGGGATTGGACCCGAAGCAGATTATTGAGATTCGTGAGTTGATTCGCTCTCTGGCGAAGAAGCACACCATTCTGCTGTCCAGCCATATTCTTTCCGAGGTGGCGGCAGTATGTGACAAGGTGCTGATTTTGAGCCATGGGAAATTGGTGGCCTGTGACACGCCGGAAAATCTGGCCCAGCGCGCAGAAGGCCAGAATGTTTTAATTGTTACGGCATTGGGCGACGAAAAAACCGTGCGCGGTGTTTTGAACAGCGTGGAAGGTGCGCGGGATGTTGCCTTTGAGCCCTGCCTGGATGAAGGCGCTGTCACCGCACGTCTGAGCTACGATACAGGCCGGGATCTTCGCGCGCAGATCAGCAGCGCGCTGGCGGCAGCCGGTTGTGCAGTGCTTCGCATGCAGAACGAGACCCTCAGCCTGGAAGATGTTTTCCTGGAACTGACCGGCGACAGAGTTCTGGAAGATGCGGAGGTCCTGACAGAACTGCCGGAGAGAGAATCCTCGGCGGAAGATGGGGAAATTTCCGCACAGAACAACGAGGAAGAAGAGGAGAAGGATCATGCTGGCGATTTATAAAAAGGATTTGCGCGGTGCCTTCCACGGAATGTCCGGCTGGGTGGTGAGCGCTTTTGTAGTGTTTGTGATCGGGTTGTATTTCATGGCGCTTTGTCTGTCGGGCGGTTATGGAGAATTTGGCTATGTGCTGAACAATTCGATGTTTATGTTCCTGGTCGTTGTTCCGCTGCTGAGCATGCGCAGTATGGTTGAGGAACGCCGCCAAAAAACCGATCAGCTGCTTTTGACCAGCCCGGTTTCCATCTCGGGAATTGTGTGGGGAAAATATCTGGCTCTGCTGACAATTTATGCGATCCCGCTTGTGGTGGCAATGGTGTGCCCGCTGATCATGTCGGCGTTCGGCACGGTTTCGCTGCTGCGCGCTTACGGTTGTCTGCTGGCCTTTTTCCTGCTGGGAGCCGCCACACTGGCCATCGGGCTGTTTATGAGCAGCCTGACGGAAAACCAGATCATTGCGGCACTGTGTACATTTGGCGCATTGATTCTGATTTATCTGATGCCCAGCATTGCTTCGCTGATCTCCAGCACGACGTTTGCAAGCACCCTGGCTTTTTCTCTGTTGGCACTGCTCGTATGCGTGTTGGTCTATTTGATGACGAAAAGTCTGGTGCTCTCCACAGGGCTGTTTTGTCTGGCGGAACTGATTCTGCTGATCCTCACACGTTTCACCGATGTGCAGATGGAAGGTAGCTTCGCCAAGATGCTGAACACGCTGGCATTGTTTGACCGTTTCAGCACGTTTGTGAATGGCGTGTTCGACATCACCGCCATTGTTTATTACATTTCCATTGCGCTGCTTTTTGTATTCCTGACCACGCAGGGAATTGAAAAGCGGCGCTGGAGCTGACGGGAAGGAGAGATGCGCCATGAAAGAAAGACTGAAGAAGACGCTTCAATCCCGGGCGATGAAAAACGGCGCCTATGCCAGCGCTATGTGTGCACTGATGGTGGTGCTGGTAATTGTGCTGAATCTGTTCATAGGGGCATTGCCCGAACGCTACACACAGCTGGACCTGACTGACAGCGGAGTGTACAGCCTGTCGGACGAGACCAAAAAGCTTTGCGAAAGAGTGGATGAAGACATCACCCTGTATTATCTGGCACGAACAGGCGGCGAAGACAGCCGGACTCTGTCGCTTTTGCAGCAGTATGCGGATCTTTCGTCGCACATTAAAGTGGTTCAGAAGGACCCGGTACTATACCCGACGTTTGGAAATCAATATGAGGCCAGCGATGCTTCTCTGGGCAGCGTGATCGTGGACGGAGGAGATCGCTATCGGGTAGTGGATTATACCGATCTGTATCAGCAGACCATCAATTATGAAACGTATCAGTACGAAACAAGTTTTGACGGCGAGGGCCAGATTACCTCGGCGATTGCCTATGTGAGCAGCGAAGATCTGCCGAAGCTTTACATTGTGCAGGGACATGGCGAGAGCGGGATTTCCAGCACGCTCAGTTTCGGCCTGACGCGGCAGAATATGGAAACAGACACGCTGAATCTTTTGACCGTGGACGCGGTTCCGGAAGATGCGGATGTGCTGCTCATTCATGCGCCGACCAAAGACCTTTCAGACGATGAGGCAGCCAAAGTGACCAGCTATCTGGAAAACGGCGGCACACTGATGCTGGTCACCAATTACGGGGAATACAGCGCGGCGGAAATGCCCAATTTGACAGCGATTGCAGCGGCGTACGGATTGTCTGCACAGGAAGGCATTGTCATTGAAGGAGACAGCAGTGCGCACCTGAATCAATATCCCTATTATGTTTTACCCACGGTTTTGAGCCACGACATCACAGAGCCTCTGTTGGAAGAAGGCAGCAACGTACTGGTGCCCCTGGCGCATGGAATTGCCATTGCAGAGACATTGCCGGAAAATGTGACGACGCAGGCGCTTCTGACCAGTTCTTCGCAGGCATACTGCAAAACCGATGCCTATGAAAGCAATTCACTGGAAAAAGAAGATGGCGATCTGGACGGTCCTTTTGATTTGGCTGCGGTGGCGGAAAACAGTGAGACAGGCGCGCGGTTCATTTGGCTGCCCACCAGTTACCTGCTGGACGCAGATACAGACAGCCTGGTGTCCGGCGCCAATTCGGATTTGGTGCTGAACTGTTTCGCATGGCTGGCAGATTCCAAGCAGAGCATCAGCATTCATGCGAAAGATTTGAGCATGAGCACCATTACAGTACCATCCGATGTGGCGAATTTGCTCGGCCTCGGAATTACCATTCTGCTTCCTGCCGTCTTGATTGGCATAGGCGTGGGAGTTTGGCTCAAACGGAGGAAACGCTGAAATGAAAAGAAATAAATGGTTGCCGATGGTGTTGGCAGTAGCGGCTATTGCCGTGCTTGGTGGAGGGTATCTGACGCTGGAACATCTGAATCAAGTAGAGGAAGAGGTGCAGACGGTAGAAGTTGCCACCGTGTCCGGTGAGGTGGATTCCATTGAGTACACCACCGATACAGGAAAAGTTACTTTGGTGAAAAGCGGCGATGTGTGGCAATGGTCCGAAGATGCGGAATTCCCCTTGATGCAGGAATATCCGCAGTCCATGGCCAGTCAGAGCCATCCCATCGATGCGGTGGCTCTGGTCCGAAGTGACGGGGACGGCCTCGCGGATTACGGGCTGGACAGTCCGTCGAAAACCATTGTTTTAAAAAGCGGAGACGAATCCGTTACCTGTTTGATCGGCGATTTGAACAACTATACAGGCGAATACTACATGATGCTGGATGCCAGCAAGGAGATTTATACCGTTTCCTCGTCCTTTTGGGATACCTTCAGCTATGGCCTTTACGACATGATCGAAAAGGAAATGTGGCCAGTGACCAGTGTGAGCAATGTAACGTCAGTAGAACGCGAGAACGCTGACGGGACAGTTCTTTCCGTGACGGCATCGGAAAACGAGGATGGCACGCTGTCCTATCAGGTGAACGGGCAGACCGCTGACCACACCGCGGCGGAGGATTATGTGAGAACCATCACGTATCTTACCGTTTCCGAGTGCGTGAATTATAAAGCGGGAGAAGAAGAGCGTTCTACGTATGGGCTGGACGCACCTGCGGCAGTGCTGCGAATTGGCTATACTGAGGGTGAAGGGGAAGAGGCCGAAGATTTGGAGATCACACTTACCATTGGAGCCTCCAACGGTGAGGACGGATACTATGTCTGCATTGATGATTCCCAAGCGGTGAATATCATGCCCTCTGACCTGATAGAGGAGATTCTGGCGGCTGCCGAAGAGGATTTTGCCCCGAAGGAAGAGGCTGAATCGTCCTCGTCTGAATCACAAAGCACATCTTCTGAGGAATAAAAACGAAAAGAGCCTTGAGAATCTCTCAAGGCTCTTTTTGATTTACCGCTGGTTTCGATAGGCTTCCGGGCCGTCCCGATACAAATCATTTCCCAAAGAATCCAGAACGACGGTCAAAGGCATATCCTCCACAACCAGGCGGCGGATCGCCTCGCTTCCCAGATCTTCGTAGCAGACCAATTCGGCCTCTTTTACACAAGCGGCGGCAAGGGCGCCTGCTCCGCCGATGGCTGCGAAATAGACCGCACCAGTTTCCTGCATTGCCTGAGCAACCGCCTGGTTCCGGGCACCTTTGCCGATCATGCCCCGCAACCCCAGCCGCAGCAGGGTGGGCGCATAGGCGTCCATCCGGCCGCTGGTCGTAGGCCCGCAGGAGCCGATGACCTGCCCGGGACGGGCAGGTGTGGGACCGGCGTAATAAATGACGGCGTCCCGCACATCAATGGGAAGCGGCTCTCCCCGTTCAAGACACTCGCAAAGCCGTTTGTGCGCGGCATCCCGGGCGGTATAGATCACGCCGGAAAGCAGAACCCGGTCACCGGCCCGGAGCGCGGCGGCTTTTTCCTGCGTGAAGGGCGTTGAAATTCGATGTTCTGTCACAGTACCGCCTCCTTATGCCTCGTCACATGGCAACTGATATTGACGGCCACAGGCATTCCCGCGATATGAGTGGGGAAGGTTTCGATCTGAAGGCCCAAAGCGGTGGTGCGTCCGCCGAAGCCCTGGGGGCCAATGCCCATGGCATTGATTTTCTGCAGCAATTCCTGCTCCATAGAGGCGTAATACGGGTCGGGATGATGGCTGCCCACCGGGCGCAGCAGAGCCTGCTTGGCCAGCAGAGCTGCCCGTTCAAAAGTGCCGCCGATGCCCACCCCCACCACAATGGGAGGACAGGGATTGGGCCCGGCCTGACGAACGGTGTCCAAAACGAACTGCTTTACGCCTTCTTCTCCGTCGGAAGGTTTCAGCATGGCCAGACGGCTCATATTTTCAGAGCCGAATCCTTTGGGCGCAACGGTGATTTTTACGCGATCACCGGGTACCAGGCGCACATGAAGAACCGCCGGCGTATTATCGCCGGTATTGCCGCGGCGAATGGGATCCCTGACGACGCTTTTGCGCAGAAATCCCTCAGTATACCCTTTGGCCACACCGGCGTTGACAGCGGCTTCAAAGTCGCCGTCAATGTGCACATCCTGCCCGATTTCGCAGAATACGCAGGCCATACCAGTGTCCTGACAGATGGGGAGGCCGGTCTCGCGGGCTGCGTCCAGATTTTCGCACAGTGTATTCAGCGTGCTTTGCGCCAGCGCCCAAGGTTCACTCTCCGCAGACTGGCGCAAAGCGTTTTCCAGGTCCGGAGAAAGCGTCTGGTTTGCTTCCATACACAGCCGGGCGACGGTATCCCGAATCAGAGTGGCGGCGATGGTTCTCACAGCCGTGCCACCCCCGTTTCACGGGCGGCGCGGGCTACGGCCTGTGCCACTGCATCGGCAACACGGGGATCAAATGCGCCGGGGATGATGTACTCTTCGCTGCGCTCGTCATCACGGACCAGGTCTGCGATGGCATGAGCGGCGGCCACCTTCATGGCAGTGTTGATATCCCGGGAGCGGACTTGCAGCGCGCCTTTGAATACGCCGGGGAACGCCAGCACATTGTTGATCTGATTGGGATAGTCACTGCGGCCGGTTCCCATGACGCGCACGCCTGCGGCTTTCGCCTCTTCGGGCGTGATCTCCGGAACGGGGTTGGCCATGGCGAATACAATGGGATCTTTGGCCATGGTGCGCACCATCTCCGGTTTCAGTGCGCCGCCCACCGAAACGCCGATGAACACATCGGCACCGACAATGGCATCTGCCAGTGTGCCGCGCATCCCACCCAAATTGGTGATGTCACACAGCATGGCCTTGTGGTCTGCGATGCCCACGCCGCGCTCTTTGTACAGAATGCCGTTTTCGTCACAGGCAATCACATCTTTGACGCCGGCCGCCAGCAGCATTTTGATGATGGCGGTGCCCGCTGCACCCGGGCCGTTCAGAACGACCCGAATCGAACCGATGTCCTTGTTTACCACACGCAGAGCGTTCAGCAAAGCGGCCGTCACCACAATGGCGGTACCGTGCTGGTCATCGTGGAACACCGGAATGTCCAGCTCCCGTTCCAGTGTTTCCTCAATGGTGAAGCAGGCGGGCGAGGCGATATCTTCCAGGTTGATGCCGCCGAATACCGGTGCGATCATGCGAACGGCTTCCACCACTTTTTCGGGGTCCTGGGTGTCCAGGCAGATGGGGAAAGCATCTACGCCGCCAAACTCCTTGAACAAAATGGCTTTCCCTTCCATCACCGGCTGAGACGCAGCCGCGCCGATGTTGCCCAGTCCCAACACGGCCGTTCCGTTGGATACTACGGCAACCAGATTCCCTTTGGAGGTGTAGGTGTATGCGTCGGCCGGATTCTGCGCAATGGCGCGGCAGGGCTGTGCCACACCGGGCGTATAGGCCGTGGAGAGATCGTCCCGTGTTTTGACGGGTACTTTGCTCACCACTTCGATTTTTCCGTGATGCTGTGCATGCATTTCCAGTGCTTTCTCATAATAATCCATGGTTGTATTACCGCCCCTTTTGCAAGTTTCTGCTACCAGTATACCAAGGGGCAGCGGCGGAGAAAAGGCCGATTGCGTTTTTTCTCTCATAAATTTTACAAAATCGCTATCTTTTCGGGTGGAGAATATGATATGATAACAAAAGCGTTCCTAAATGAAAATGCAGGGGAACGCGATCAGGAGGCAATAAATGAAAAAGTTGTTAAGTTTGTCAATCGTTCTGGCGCTGTGCGCGAGCCTGATGGCCGGGTGCAGCGGCGCGGCTTCTTCTTCGTCATCGTCCAGCGCTTCATCTACCGCTTCTTCGGACAGCACGTCGTCTGATCTTCCCGAAGTGGACTTCAGCGCCGGGCTCACAGCAGATGGCTTGCTGGAAGGCGTGACAGCGCTGGATTATGTAACGCTGCCGGAAGACTATGACCACATTTCTCTTCCCGCAGATGTGACCACCGCCACGGACGAGGATATCCAGGCCAGCATTGATTCTCTCCTGGCTGGATTTGCCAGCTACGAGCAGCTGACGGACGTAGAGGTCAAAGAGGGCGATACAGTCAACATTGATTATGTCGGCAGCGTGGACGGTGTGGAGTTTGACGGCGGAAGCACCCAGGGCAACGGCACCAATGTGGTGGCTGGCTCTACCAATTACATCGATGATTTCCTCACGCAGATCATTGGCCACAAACCCGGCGAGACCTTTGATGTGAACGTCACATTCCCCGATCCCTATGAGAACAATCCGGATCTGGCGGGCAAGGATGCTGTGTTCAAAACGACCATCAATTATGTGCAGGGTGAAGAGATCATGCCGGAAGTAACGGATGATTTCGTAAATGAGAATCTCTCTTCCACCTATGGCTGGACCACTGTGGAGGAGATGCGCGCCGGCATCGCGGAAAATCTGGTGGAAAGCCAGCGCGGAAGCTATATCTCTGACTATATTTTTGAAAATTCTCAGGTCAGTGAAGTGCCCGAGAGTGTTGTGACCTTTGTGGAAAACACCTTGTCCAATAACTACATCAGCATGGCAAATCAGTATGGCATGAAACTGGAAGACTTCCTGTCCTATATGGGAGCCGATAGCCTGGAGACGATGCTGGAGCAGAATCATGACGCGATTGTGCAGCAGGCTGAGCAGATGATGATCCTGCAGGCTGTGTCGGAAAAAGCTGCCATTGAAGTGACCAAAGAGGACGTGATGTCTGTGGCCGGCCTGACAGAAGAGACCTACAACCAGGTTTTGGAAGTTTATGGAGAGCCGTACATGTATATGTCCACCCGCACTTCGCTGGCTTCCAGCTATCTGCTGGACAATGCTGTGGAGGCATAAGCAAACCGAATGTTCCGGGTGCGCGTGTAGCGCACCCGGCTTTTTTCTGCCTAAAAAAGGCGAAAACATGTGAATTATTACAAAGAAGAGGTATTTGCTTTGTGAAAACTGCTGCTTTGTACAATGAAATTAAAAAAATTGCAGGAGCCCCTTGACAAATTGGGTGAAAAATAGTTTAATGCTATTAAACCGATGAGGCGGAGATAAAACCGGAAGCGCACGCAAAGAGAGCCCTGTTGCTGGAAAAGGGCCGAGAGCGGGCCGGGTAAATGGACCGCTGAGGGCGGGGTGAAACGGCAATGCCTTAGTAGCCTTCGACGCGTGCTCGCGTTACAGGGCAGAGAATGTGTTGGCATTCTCGCGGAGAGGTCGCTGAATCAGCGGCAAGTAAGGTGGTACCGCAGGCTTTGTTTTTCAAACGCTTGTCCTTGCATCAGGCAGGGATAGGCGTTTTTTTAATGCGATTTCAGAGAGGAGATGGGTGCAGACCATGAAAAAACAAACTACGAGGCGATGGCGATGGCAGCTGAACATCATGTCCGCCCATTTGCTGAAACAATCATTTTGAAAGAGGAGTTTTGCTTTATGAAATCGATGAAAAAGTATTTTGCCATCGCACTGTCCGCCCTGATCTCTCTGAGCATGCTGGCCGGTTGTTCCGGCAGCACCGGATCTTCTTCCGCCGCGCAGAGCACGGCCGGAACATCGGCGGAAGGCACTGCCGAGTATAAAGTAGGTCTGATTCAGCTGATGGAGCATCCCTCACTGGATGAAATCCGCACCGCCATTGAAGCGGAACTGGATGCCAAAGCAGCCGAAGAGGGCTTCACTTACACATATGATTATCAGAACGCACAGGGCGATACGGCGACCATCGCCAATATCTGCCAGAAATTTGTGGCGGATGACGTGGATGTGATCGTGGCGATCGCTACGCAGGCAGCACAGGGTGCGGCCACTGCCGTGGAAGGTACGGACATTCCTGTAATTTTCAGCGCCGTCACCGATCCGGTGGCCGCGGGCCTTGTGGAGAACACGGAAGCGCCGGAGGGCAATATCACCGGCACGTCCGACGCCATTCCCGTTTCCAAGATCTTTGACCTGGCTGCGGAGCTGACCCCCGATGTGCAGAGCTTCGGCCTCATCTACAACACCAGCGAGATCAACAGCGTTTCCGTCATTGAGGAGACCAAAGCATATCTGGATGAAAAAGGTATCTCTTATGTAGAGAACGCCGTCACAGCCACTGGCGAAGTGCAGACAGCGGCACAGAATCTGCTGAATCAGTGCGACGCCGTGTTTGCGCCCATTGACAACACGGTGGCATCCGCAATGCCGATTCTGGCCGAAGAGGCCATCAATGCCAAAAAACCGGTGTATGTGGCTGCAGACAGCATGGTGGCCGACGGCGGCCTTGCAACCGTGGGCGTCAACTACACCAACCTGGGGACCCAGACCGGTGACATGGTGGCCAAAGTGCTGACGGGCACCAGCGTGTCGGAGATTCCGGTGGAAGTCCTGAAAGACAATGCCGTAGTAGTGAACGAGGAAACGGCCGAGGCCATCGGTGTGGATGTTTCCGCTTACGTACAATAATTTCAAGTGCTTGCGCCGCCCTTGGCAGGGCGGCGCGCATCTGCATCAAAGGAGTTTGAAAGCATGAGCATTCAGATTTTGCTGACCAATACAGAGCAGGGCCTGATTTACAGCCTGGTGGCGCTGGGCCTGTACATTTCTTATCGCACGCTGGATATTGCGGATCTGACCACGGACGGTTCCTTCACCCTGGGCATTGCGTGCAGCGCCATTCTTACGTCGCTGGGGCATCCGGTGCTGGGGCTTGCAGCGGCTCTGATTGCCGGGGCGCTGGCGGGTGGTGTGACGGCGGTCCTGCAGACAAAGCTGGGCGTGCAGCCCATTTTGGCCGGCATTATCACCATGACCGGGCTGTACTCCATCAACCTGATGATTATGGGAAAATCCAACTTGACGCTTTTGCGGGTGGATACGCTGTTCCGTTGGGCGGACGGCCTGATGCCCTACGGCACACTGGTGCTGGCGCTGGTGTTTGCTGTTGTGTGCGCAGTGCTGCTGGTGCTGTTTTTGCGCACACAGCTGGGCTTGTCGCTGCGGGCAACCGGAGACAACCGTGATATGGTGGCCGCGTCGTCCATCAATCCGGCGTTTACCACCACAGTGGGACTTTGCATTGCCAATGCGCTGATTGCGGTTTCCGGCGGCCTGCTGGCGCAGCAGCAGGGCTATGGCGATCTGACGCTGGGCACCGGCATGGTGGTCATCGGTCTGGCCAGTCTGGTGATCGGCGAAGTGCTTGTAGGGCGTGGCGGCATTGTGCGCGGCGTGGTTGGTGCGCTGATCGGCTCCATCATCTATCGCGTACTCACCGGAATCGCGCTTACCTCCAATCTGGGAGCCAGCAATTTGAAGCTGGTTTCCGCCGTCATTGTGGCGGCGGCCATCTCGTGGCCTGCGGTCCGGGATAAAATCCTGTTCTACAAAAAGCGCAAGGAGGCGGACAAAGAATGCTGACCCTTACCAACGTTTCAAAAACCTTCAACCCGGGAACGGTCAATGAAAAAAAGGCGCTGGAGAATTTGTCTTTGCACCTTGAGCCGGGAGATTTTGTGACCATCATCGGCGGAAACGGCGCGGGAAAGTCCACGCTGTTCAATGCCATTGCAGGCAGCTTTTTCGTGGACCGGGGCCGTATCCTGCTGGATGGCGACGACATGACATTTCGCCCCGAGTATAAGCGTTCCCGCTATGTTGGACGCCTGTTTCAGGACCCGCTGAAAGGTACGGCGCCGCATATGACCATTGAGGAAAATATGGCGCTGGCTTATCTGCGGACGGCGAAGGCATCCAGCGCATTTTCCACAATTACGAAGAAAGACCGGGACTACTTTGCCCAGCGCCTGGCCGCGCTGGGGCTGGGCCTGGAGGACCGCTTGAAACAGCCGGTGGGGCTGTTGTCGGGCGGTCAGCGGCAGGCGCTGACATTGCTGATGGCAACTCTGGTCACGCCGAAGCTGCTGCTGTTGGACGAACATACCGCCGCACTGGACCCCGGCACAGCGGAGAAAGTGCTGGAGCTGACCCGGAAGATCGTTTCGGAAAACAAAATCACCTGCCTGATGATCACGCACAATATTTCTTCGGCGCTGGAACTGGGAAACCGGACCATCATGATGGATGGCGGAAAAATCGTGCTGGATATCTCCGGCGAGGAACGGGCACACACCACCGTGGATGGCTTGCTGGAAAAATTCCGCACAAAAACAAACAAGGTGCTGGACAACGACCGCATCCTGCTCAGCGAATAAAAAAGAACGAGCGCGGGACTCAACCAGTGCTCGTTCTTTTTATTTTTCGGTAAAGATAAATACTGCTGACCACGTCGGCACAGAACACAAATTGAAGCAGGCTGTGTATCAGGCAGTCCGAACGGAGAAGAACTCCACTTTGATAGCTTTTTCGAATGCTGAAAACACCCGGAATGCCGGTCATCAGAATGGCGATTCCATCAAAGAAAGCCAGTGCAATGGTGAAACCGATGGTAAAAATAGTCAGGGAAAACAGGGCTGCCAGCACAAAAATGATACAGTAGGCGGGGATCTGTGCCAGCTTAAGAATCATGGCGAAGCGTGCAAAACGGAGACAGTCCAGCGTTCGTGCGCCCCGAATACCCACTAAGAAGGCACAGGCAAATCCGATCAGCGCCCAGGCAAGCAGAGCCAGAATGCAAAGGAATCCGTTGTTTTGAAAGACAGATTCCATCAGTGTGCCGGAGAACAGACAATACAACATTCCCAGAACAGAATAGGGAAACAGAATGACCGGGATGCAAAGCATTTCATAAAAATTCACCCCAAAACAAAAAGCCGGCGAAAATTTCGCCGGCTTTTGAAACGCTTACTTTTTGCGGGCAACCAGACGCAGAATGTACAGGAACATGTTGATGAAGTCCAGATACAGCTGCAGCGCACACAGAATGGCGCCTTTGTGGGCCATATCCGGGTCGGTCAGCGTAGCTGCATGGTAACGTTTGATCATCTGCGTGTCATAAGCGGTATACCCCATAAAGACGGCCAGGCCGATGAAGCAGACCACTTTGTCATACATGGCCATGGGAAGGAAGATGGAAACCACCCAGTACAGCGCCAGGAAGAGAAGACCCGCGAACAGGAAGGAACGCAGACCGGTCAGATCCCGTTTGGTAAAGTAGCCGTAAGCGGCCAGCACGCCGAAATACAGCGCAGTCAAACCGAATACGTATACCATGGTGGCAACATCGTATACCAGGAACAAAGTGGAGAAGGTCAGGCCATTGAGAATGGCGTATACGAAGAACAGAGCGGTTGCGCCGCCGGCGCTCAGCTTGTGCAGCCGTGCACCCAGCACAATGACGGTAATGACTTCAGCAATGGCCAGGATGAAGGGCAAATAAGGCATGCTGACACACAAAAGCCAGGTGATGCCGGTCAGATATCCCGCATAAGCCGTGACAAAGGTAGCCAGAAGACCCAAGCCCATCCAGCCAAAGGTCTTGGTGGTGTAGGAACTCAGCGATTCTGCTGCACCGCCGTTCATCCACTCCATACCGGGCTCGTTGAACATGGAATTGTTTCCGTCCATCAAAAAACCTCTTTTCTGCATTAATTTTAAAAGGGGATAGAAATTTAACTACAGTATAGCATCGTTATCGGTTGTTTTCAAGGAAAATCGCGCACAGGTCGGCCAGAATGTCCGAGGGGAGCATTCCCTGCATGGAAAGACGCCGGGCGCACCAGTCTGCAGCAAGCCCGTGCAGATAAACGCCGCACACAGCCGCCTGCCAGGGCTCCAGCCCCTGCGCGGCCAGCCCGGCAATGATGCCCGCCAGAATATCGCCGCTTCCGCCGCGCGCCAGCCCGGCGTTGCCGGTGCCGTTTTCATACAATTCTCCCCAGGGAGTCGCCACCAGTGTCCGGTGCCCTTTCAGAACGGTGACGGCGCCGCTCTCCCGCGCAAAACTCAGCGCAGTGGCGCCCCGGTCTGCCTCGATTTCGCGGACGGAACGTCCCGTGAGCCGGGCCATTTCACCGGGGTGCGGGGTAACGATCAGCCGGCCGGACAGGCCCATCAAAAACAGTTTGTCATCTGCCAGACTGCACAAGCCGCCTGCATCCAGCACCACGGTTCCCGATGATGCGCCCAGAGCAGTTTTCATTTCCTGTGCAGTGGCGGGGGTGGCTTCCTTCCCGCAGCCCGCCACGCACACCGTGGATTTGGAGGCAGCAAGCGACAGGCCGTCCTCATCGGGGAGCGGCAAATAAACAGGTTCCATCACGCGCTGCGCCACAGCGGAAATCACAGACTCTTCGGCGGCCAGTGTTACCAGACCGGCTCCGGCGCGCAGCGCGCCGCACACGCACAAAGCGGCTGCGCCGCGGTATTTTGAACAGCCGCACAAAGCCAGCACTTTTCCATAGCTGCCCTTGTGACTTTCCGGCGCACGCCGCGGCAGATTGCGAAATACCAAGTCATTTGTAATTTTTGTGGCCATTGTGGTACGCTCCTTTACAGGATTTATGATATACTGGTTTCAGTATATCACGAAAGGAGCAGTTCGCCAATGGACAGCGCATTGAAAAAATGGGTGAACGACAGCGATAATCTGGTGTTTTTTGGCGGTGCGGGCGTATCCTGCGAGAGCGGCATTCCCGATTTTCGCAGCACGGACGGGCTTTACAACCAAACCTGGCGCTGGCCGCCGGAGGAGATTCTGTCGCATCATTTCTTTTGGGAGAATACCGAGGAGTTTTATCGGTTTTACCGGGCCAAGATGCTCTATCCGGACGCGCAGCCCAATGCGGCGCACAAAGCACTGGCCAGTTTGGAAGCGCGGGGCAAACTGCGCGCGGTGATCACACAGAATATCGATGGCCTGCATCAGGCGGCAGGAAGCCGGAATGTGCTGGAATTACACGGCAGCGTGCACCGCAATCATTGTACAGAATGCGGCAAGCCGTTTGGTCTGGACGCAATCCTGTCCTGCGACGGCGTGCCGCGCTGCAGCTGCGGCGGTGTGATCAAACCGGATGTGGTCCTGTATGAAGAAGCGCTGGATCAGCAGGTGATTTCCAGGTCCATGCGGGCCATTGCACAGGCGGATGTGCTGATCGTGGGCGGAACCTCCCTGAATGTATATCCGGCAGCCGGACTTTTGCGGTATTTTGGCGGTCGGGCGCTGATCGTCATCAACAAAACACCCACGCCCGCAGATAAAGGTGCCACTCTGGTGTTGCAGGGGGAGATCGGGAAAATTTTGGGCGAGGCCTAAACATTTTAATCGTGGTCTTAAAACAAAAAACCGGAAGGCTTCTGCCTTCCGGTTTTTGTTTTGGAATGCGAATCTTATTGGCCGCAGGCGGATTTGAACTCGGTCCAGACCTGCATATGCGCCTCTTCCGCCTCCGCAGAAACGGGCTGGATCATCTCGATGTCGTTACTGCTCAAAAAGTCTTCGGGCAGCACCAGCAGCTCCTTGGTGGCGTCGTCGAACAATTCCTCGGCCGCCTGGTTGGTGCAGTAGTAACCCATATACTCAAAGCACTGTTTGCTCACTTCCGGGTCCAGCAGATAGTTGATGAACTGGTAGGCTGCGTCCTTGTTGGGGGCGTTCACCGGCACAAACTGAGCCATCAGACCAAAGCCGAGTCCCTCGGAAGGATAAGCAATCTCCAGATCGCTGCGGTTGATTTTGGCCAGATACGTCTGGCTGGTGTACATAACCGCGGCGGCCACCTCGCCCGAGATCAGAAGATCCTGCGTGTTGGCATCCTGGATGGCGCGGATATTGGGTGCCAGTTCCAGAAGCTTTTCGCCGGCGGATTGAATCACAGCGGGGTCCTCTACGTTGTAGCTTTCGCCCATCAGCTTCAGCGCCATGCCGTCAATGACGCGATAGTTGCCGATGATGGCCAGGTTGTCAGCCAGAGATGCGTCCCACAGATCCTCATAGCTGGTGATCTCTTTCCCGACCAGTGCGGGATCATACACAATGGTCATCACGCCTGCGCCATGGGGAACGGTGTATTTGTCCTCAGGGTCAAAGAACTGCCCCTGGTAGACGGGGTTCACGTTGCTCAGGTTGGGGATCTGGTCTTTGTCCAGCTCGCTGACAAGACCCTCGTCAATGGCGGTCTTGATAATGTAGTCATCCGCGATAACCACATCGTAGTCGCCGCCTTTGGAAGTTTCCAGTCGAGAGAGCATAGTCTCGTCCGTGTCGAAGGTGGAGTAGTTCACCTTGATCCCGGTTTCCTGTGTGAAGTCGTCCAGCACTTCCTGGGGGAACATCTCGCCAAAAGCGAACAGGTTCAGCTCGCCGGCCGCTGCGGTGGCGGAGCCGGACCCGGATGCGGCGCTGCTGCAGCCGGCCAGCAGAGAAAGGCACAGGGCGCCGGTCAAAGCCAATGCAAAAACTTTTTTCATAACAAACCTCCAAAAAACAAATTTATCGATGTCTGGAACGGCGCGGCCGTCCCAGCACCGCTGAAAGAGCGACCAGGAAAATCGTGGCGGCCAGCATCAGAGTGCACAGCGCGTTGATCTCCGGGGTCACGCCCACTTTCAACTGAGAATAAATCAGAATGGGCAGCGTGTTCACGTTGACGCCCGTCACCAAAATGCTGATGATTACATCGTCAAAGCTCATGGCGAAACTCAGCAACATGCCGGATGCAATGGCTGGCGCCAGCAGGGGAAGGGTCACGTCAAAAAAAGCACGCACATCGCTGGCGCCCAGATCGCGGGCAGCTTCCACCAAGCCCGGGTCCATCCCGACCAGACGGGCTTTCACCAGCATGTAAACATATGGAATGCAGAAAACAGTATGGGACAGAATCAATGTGGTCATGCCGAAGGGCAGGCCCAGCAGGGAGAAAAAGGCCATGAACACCATGCCCAGAATGATTTCGGGAATCATAATGGGCAGCATGGACAGATATTCCACCGGGCGCTTGCTGCGGGAGCGGATGCGGGTAAAGCCCACTGCGCCCAAAGTGCCGATGACCGCTGCATTCAAGCTGGCGCAGATGCCCAAAAAGATGCTGTTGCCCAGTGCCTCAAAAATCGCTTTGTCCTGAAAAAGCATCTGGTACCATTTCAGGGAAAAGCCGCTCCAAACGCTGGTGAGTTTGTTTTCGTTGAACGAATAGAGAACGACCAGCACGATGGGCAGATAAAAGATGACAGTGACAATGCCAAGGAACAGGTTCGGCAGAAACGTACGATTTTTCACAGCAGTCCCTCCAGTTCCTCAGAATGGGTCACCCGTTTGTACAGTGCGATCATCAGGGTGGTCATGATCATCAGCGCCACACTTAAAGCAGCGGCGAAGGGCCAGTTGTGCGCCTTCATCAGCTGGTCCTGAATCAGACTGCCCACCAGCACCACTTTGTTGCCGCCCAGAATGTCTGCGATAAAGAACAGACCCATGGAGGGGATGAAGGTAAGGATCACGCCGGACAAAAGGCCGGGCAGGGTCAGCTTCAGCGTTACTGTGCGGAAAGCCTGCCAGGGAGAGGCGCCCAGATCGCGGGCGGCTTCCACCAAACTCCAGTCCAGCTTTTCTGCGCTGGAATACACGGCAAAGATCATAAACTGCAGCAGGGCATACACCATGCCCACCACAACAGCCGGATAGGTGTACAGCAGTTTCAGCGGGCTTTGTGTCAGCCCCAGTCCCATCAGCAGTTTATCCAGCGTGCCGTTGGCGCGGAAAATGATGATCCAGCCATACATGCGGATCAGCGAAGAAGTCCAGAAAGGGATCATCAACAGGAGCATCATGCGCTTTTTCCACACGGGCGACAGTTTGGCCATGAAATAGCCGAAGGGATACCCAATGGCCACAATGAACAGCGTGCTGGTGATGGCCAGTTTGAAGGACTCGGCAAAGGTCTGCAGATAGACCGGATGAAAAATGTTTTTGTAGTTGTCCAGCGTGAACTCGTTCACGACGCCCCACACTTCTGCGCGTGTCTGAAAGCTGAGCACCACCATATAGATCATGGGCCCAAGCACAAAGAGCAGGGTGAACACATACAGAGGCACCACCGTCAGCCATAATTTTGAGCGCTTCTTCATACGGCTGCCTCCACGTCTACCGGTACCGCGTGGGCGGGGTCCCAGGTCACACGCACCTGATCGCCGGGTTCCACCGCAATGTCAATGCCATGGCGGCTGGCCACCAGTTCCGTGCCGTCCTGAAGCGCCAGCGCGATGCGCAGCATGCCACCGGCGAAACTCTTTTCCCGCACGGTTGCGGGCAGGCCGCAGGCACCGGGGTCTGTTGTGAACTCCACCTGTTCGCTGCGCACTGCCAGCGAAAGCGGCTGTCCCGGGCGGAATGTGTGCCCGGCGTCCGCTGCGCCCGCACAGCCGCCGGCGCAGGTCATTCGCACCACGCCGTCCTTCTGCTCGGCCACGCAGCCGGTCAGCACATTGGCTGTACCCACAAAGCGGGCCACATAGCTGGTGCGGGGATGGTCGTAGACCTCGGCCGGTGTGCCGATCTGTTCAAACCGGCCGTCCCGCATCACGGCGATGCGGTCGGACATATTCAGCGCTTCCTCCTGGTCGTGGGTGATGTAAATAAAGGTCAGACCCAGCTGCTTTTGCAGCGCCTTCAGTTCCAGCTGCATCTGGCGGCGCAGCTGCAGGTCCAGTGCACCCAGCGGTTCGTCCAGCAAAAGTACGCTGGGTTTGTTGACCAGCGCCCGGGCGATAGCCACACGCTGGCGCTGGCCGCCGGAAAGTTCAGACGGCAGGCGCTTTTCGTACCCTGTCAGCTGCACCAGTTCCAAGGCCTGTGATACTTCGCGGCGAATGACTTCTTTGTCCGCCCGTTTCAGTTTTAAGCTGTATCCGATGTTGGCTGCCACTGTCATGTGAGGGAACAGGGCGTAATTTTGAAATACGGTGTTTACATCCCGCTTGTTGGGCTCCGCGCCTGTGACGTCGGCCCCGGCGAGAAGCACTTTGCCGCTGTCGGGTGTTTCCAGCCCTGCAATGATGCGCAGTGTGGTGGTTTTACCGCACCCGGAAGACCCCAGAAGCGTTACAAATTCGCCCTTCTGTACTTCCAGGTCAATGCCCCGCAGCACCTGTGTGTTGCCGAAATGTTTGGTGATGTTCTGCAATGCAAGAATTGTTTCGCTCATAGATATCCTCTCTGTGCCCGATGGGTGGATCTGTTCCGAATATTCTTTATAAGTATAGCAAAAATTTAAAAGAAGAGCACGCCCTTTCCTGCTGAAAAATGGGGGCGCTGAGGCTTGCTTTTTGTGTAACAATACAAATATAGTGAAGTTTGCGCCCGATCGTGCAAAGACTCTGGGTGAAAAAGACTGTTTTTTGAGGGGTATTTGTGATAAGATAAAAGAACAACAAGCGCAAATCAAAACGGGCGAGCACTCGCCGAGAGGAGAATGCTGTGTGGAGAATCTGTTGATTTTGGGCGCGGGCGGTTATGGCCGCACCGTTGCGGAGACGGCGTCTTTTTCCTTTGACCACATTGCTTTTCTGGACGACAGTCAGACAGGAGAGGATATTCTGGGCATCTGCGGACAGTACGAGTCGTTTCTGAGCAGATTTCCTTACGCATATCCCGCGTTCGGAAACAATGAATTGCGTGCATCCTGGCTGAAACGGCTGACGTTGGCAGGCTTTTTTGTGCCGGCCATGGTCCATCCGCGGGCGTATGTCAGCCCGTCTGCCGTGCTGGAACCGGGTGCGGTGGTGCTTCCCATGGGATGTGTGGGAACGCGCACAGTGGTGCGGACCGGCGCAATCATCAACATGGGCGCTGTGGCGGATCACGATTGTGATATCGGTGCTTACTGCCATCTGGCGCCGGGCGCGGTGGTCAAGGCAGGCAATGTTCTGCCGCCCCGCACAAAAGTGGATTCCGGCTGTGTGATTGGGCGCGCAGCGGAGCCAAAACAAGGAGGACCTGTTCATGTCTAAGCTTTTGATTCTCGGCGCGGGTGGTCTGGGCCGCATGGTTGGCGAAGTAGCTGCCGCGCAGGGATGTTGGGATCAGATCGCTTTTTTGGATGATGCGGTGCACAGTTCTGCGGTGGTCGGGCGCTGTACGGACTATCTTTCGCTGACGGGCGAATATTCGCAGGCAGTGGCGGCGTTCGGCGACAACCGTCTGCGCCTTTCCTGGACGGAAAAGCTGCTGGAAGCCGGATACAGCGTTCCCTGCGTGATCCATCCTTCCGCCATTGTCAGCCCCTCGGCTGTTCTGGGAGAGGGCTGTCTGGTTCTGCACGGGGCCATTGTCAATACCAATGCGGTGCTGGGCAAGGCCTGCCTTGTGAACAGCGGCGCCTTGGTGGATCATGACAACCGGCTGGAGGACGGCGTGCATATCAACCTTCATTCCACCATCAAGGCCTGGTGCCACATGGAGACGTGCAGCCGTACAGAAGCCGGCGAGACCGTCTATTCTACCCGGCGCAGCATCTTGGGTGTGGAAGACCGCAACCTGGAGGACGCCCTGTTTGCCTTTAAGCTGGGCGAGGTGGCAAGTTACGTGAAGCCGTTCGGGTCCGGACACATCAACGATACGTATGCGGTGTACCTGGGAGACGGAGCGGGCACGCTGAGTTATGTGATTCAGCGCATCAACACAGAGGTGTTCAAAAAACCGCAGGAAGTGATGGAGAATATTTTCGGCGTCACCGAATATCTGCGCGCCCGCATTCTGGCCCGCGGCGGCGACGCGGACCGGGAGACCCTCAACTATATCAAGACGAAAACAGGCGCGCCTTATTTTGAGGATGCGGACGGCGGCCCGTGGCGCTGCTATAACTACATTCCGGACTCCGTATGCATCGAGAGTGTGCGCACACCCAAGGATTTTTACAACTCCGGAAAGAGCTTTGGGGCATTTTTGCGGGAGCTGGAGAATTATCCGGCCGAGACACTGCACGAAACCATTGAAAAGTTCCACGATACGCGCAAGCGCCTGCGGGATTTTGAAACCGCGCTGGAGCGGGATGTGTGGGACCGGGCGCGCACCTGCAAACCGGAGACGGCCTTTGTGCAGGCCCATGCCCGGGACTGCGCGGTCTTGATGGACCTGCTGGAGCAGGGACGCCTTCCCCTGCGGGTGACGCACAACGATACAAAATTGAATAACATTCTGTTTGATAAGGACACCGGAGAAGGACTTTGCGTCATCGATCTGGATACCATCATGCCGGGTCTTGCGCTGAATGATTACGGAGATTCCATCCGCTTCGGTGCCTCCACCGCGCGGGAGGATGAACCGGACCTGGAAAAAGTTCATTTTGATTTGGAACTGTTCGAGGCGTATACCAAAGGATATCTGGAGACGGCCGGCAGTGCGCTGACCGACATGGAAAAGGAATATCTGCCCTGGGGCGCGAAGATGATGACGCTGGAGTGCGGCATTCGTTTCCTGACCGATTATCTTCAGGGTGACACTTATTTCAAGGTCACGCATTCCACACACAATCTGGAGCGGGCCCGCACGCAGTTCAAACTTGTTTCTGAAATGGAAGCTCATTGGGAAGAGATGGGCGCCATTGTGAAAAAATACAGCATGACAGAGGGGAAAGAAAACCATGCACATTGAAACGCAATGCCTGCACGAGGGCTATAAACCGGGCAACGGCGATCCGAAAGCGCTGCCCATCTATCAAAGCACCACATACACCTATGATTCCACCGATCATATCGGACAGCTGTTCGATTTGACGGCGGACGGCCACATGTATTCCCGCATTTCCAACCCCACCGTGGCCGCGGTTGAGGAAAAAATTGCCGCCATGGAGGGCGGTGTGGGCGCGTTGTGCACCACATCCGGTCAGGCGGCCAATCTGCTGGCTGTCCTGAATATCTGCACGGCGGGTGACCACTTTGTAACCACGTCTACCATTTACGGCGGCACAGTGAATCTGTTTGCGGTCACGCTGAAAAAATTTGGCATTGACTGCACTTTTGTGGACGCGGACGCTCCGGTGGAGGAGCTTCAGAAAGCGTTCCGCCCGAACACCAAGCTGGTATTCGGTGAGACCATTGCCAACCCGGCCATCAGTGTGTTTGATATTGAAAAGTTTGCCAAGCTGGCCCACGCCAATGGTGTGCCTTTGATTGTGGACAACACCTTTGCTACGCCGGTTCTGTGCCGCCCCTTTGAATGGGGTGCGGACATTGTGACCCACTCCACTACCAAATACATGGACGGCCATGCCGTGCAGGTGGGCGGAGTCATTGTGGACTCCGGCCGGTTTGACTGGGAGAACGGAAAGTTTGAGGAATTGTGCCAGCCGGACGAAAGCTATCATGGCATCACCTATACCAAACAGTTTGGCAAAGCGGCCTATATCACCAAGGCGCGTGTGCAGTTGATGCGCGACTTTGGAATGTATCCTTCCGCACAGGCGGCATTCCTGACCAATCTGGGCCTGGAGACGCTGGCGGTTCGGATGGAACGCCATTGCCGCAACGCGGAAAAAGTGGCGCAGTTCCTGGCAGAGCAGCCGCAGGTGGAGTTTGTCAATTATCCCATCCTGGAAGGCGACAAATACCATGCGGCGGCGCAGAAATATCTGCCGAATGGCTGCTCGGGCGTGATTTCTTTCTCACTGAAAGGCGGCCGGGAAGTGGCGGTGAAGTGGATGGACAGCCTGCAGCTGGCCAACAACGTGGTGCATGTGGCAGACATCTGCACCTGCGTTCTGCATCCGGCATCCGCAACGCACCGTCAGCTGACGGACAGCCAGCTGGTGGCGGCGGGCATCACTCCGGGCCTGATTCGTCTGTCCGTGGGATGCGAGCATGTGGATGACATTCTTGATGATCTGAAAAAAGGATTTGCGGCCATCGAGGGCCTTTAAAAAGTAAAAAACGGGCGGGCGGCTTTCAAAGCC
>NZ_JBBMFA010000036.1:0-22662 GCF_040096265.1 Ruthenibacterium intestinale | reverse complement strand
CCGGTAGTTCAGTTGGTTAGAACGCTAGCCTGTCACGCTAGAGGTCGTGAGTTCGAGCCTCATCCGGGTCGCCATTTGCTGCTATAGCTCAGTCGGTAGAGCGCATCCTTGGTAAGGATGAGGTCAGCAGTTCAAATCTGCTTAGCAGCTCCATAAAAACAGTCTTTCCAATCGGAAAGGCTGTTTTTGTTTTTTTATAAAACTATCAGAACCCTCTTGAAGTCCTTTGCTTCAAGAGGGCTCTTCTCATTTCAAAAAAAGTTCGATTGCTTTATTTAATCGATCGATCGACGCCATATCCCCATTTTCAACAGCCTCGACCAAACAATGCTCAATGTGGTCTTTCAATAGAATTTTTCCCGTATTGTTCAAAGCAGCCCGAACTGCCGCCAGCTGGATCAACACTTCTGCGCAGTCCTGTTCATTTTCCACCATGCGTTTGACTGACTCCAGATGTCCAATCGCACGGGAAAGCCGGTTCACCACCGCCTTTGTCTGTGTGTGAGAATGATGATGCCCATGTTCTGCCAGCATTTCCGGCTGCGGGCTTTGCCGCGTTTGATTTCCCACGAAACCACCTCCGATTGTGTGCCTATTGTACGAAAATGCATAAGGTCTGTCAAGAACCGCCCCTTTCCCTCACTTTCTGCTGTCAGAAAAGCACGCCATATCCCCCCATGGGGCTTCCCAAATTAAACGATACGATGTATTCTTATTGGGAAAGAACTGGCTTGTCCGCATGGAGCGGCAAAATGCAGATTGAAATCTGCTGTCTTCCATTCTTTTATGCAAAACGGCTGAAGCAATGAACACACGGACTGAAGTCCGCTGTACGCACGTCCCACAGTGCTCGCAGCGGATTTTTTCTTTTGTCCAGCACAATGAAGGAGCGATTGACGTGCAGCATTTGGGAAAAGCAATCGGGAAGAAGCTTCTGCTTTTTCTGGCGGCAATGTTCATTTTATCCTTTGTTGTCTTTGCGCTGGCACGATTGGCTCCGGGCGATCCTCTTCAGTCCTTTTACGGCGATGCGCTGGAACAAATGACGGCCTCGGAACAAGCCGCCGCACGTGCGCGACTTGGACTGGACCAGGGACTGGTGGTTCAATACGTCCAGTGGTTTCTTCATGCTCTCCATGGAGATTTTGGAATTTCGCTGAAGTACAAAATGCCGGCTTTGCAAGTGATTGCTCCACTGCTTGGAAATACGCTTTTGCTGGGTTTGATTGCTTATATACTGGTTTTTGTCTTCGCGACACTTTTGGCCGTGTTCTGCGCCCTGCACGAAGAGGATCTTTTGGATCGCCTGATCTGCAAAATCTGCACAGTTGCATACTATATCCCCAGTTTTTGGCTTGGAATTGTTTTGATCCTGATTTTCAGCATTCAGCTGGGCTGGCTCCCCAGCAGCGGCGCGTACGATGTCGGCAAGGCCAATGATCTTTTTAACCGCATTCAGCATCTGGTCCTGCCTCTGATCGTAATGCTTTCAAGCCATTTGTGGTACTACGCTTATATGATTCGCAACAAACTTCTGGACGAACTTCGCAAGGACTACGTACTGCTGGCCAAATCCAAAGGGTTGACACGCCGCCAGATTGTTTGGCGGCACTGTCTTCGCAATGTAGCCCCCACCATCGTCAGCATCATGGCCATCTCCATTCCCCATATTACCGGCGGAACCGTCATTGTGGAAGCGGTGTTCTCCTATCCCGGAATCGGCAATCTGGCGGTCGAAAGCGCCAAGTACCACGATTACAATTTGCTCATGCTTTCCGTTCTCATCACCGGAGCGCTTGTGTTTCTCGGAAGTTTCGCCGCGCAGGCTATCAACGAACAAATCGATCCGCGCATGAAAGGAAACGGGGTGATCAAATGGTAAACGATTCCTTCCGTCTGGTCGGCTCTGAATACCGAATTCATCAGCCGCAGCCGAAAAAGCAGTCTTTGCGCCAGCGTCTCAAGGGATTGCCTTTGCTTTCCATGACCATTTTTCTTTTCATCGTTTTAGGATGCATTTTTGCCGGACAGCTTGCCAACCACGACCCCACTGATTTTTATCTTCAAAATCTGAATGAAGCCCCCGGCAAAGAATTTTTCTTCGGAACTGACTCTCTTGGACGGGACATTTATTCCATGATCTGGTACGGCGGAAGAATTTCCCTGACGATCGGTTTGCTGGGGACTGCCATCATCGCAGTCATCGGCATTCTTTGGGGCTGTATCAGCGGCACCGCAAGCGAACGTGTTGATTTCATTATGATGCGCATCACGGAAATCTGCGGCAGTATTCCCTCTTTACTGTTTGTGCTCATATTGTCCGCAGCCTTTCAAGCCAACGACATTTTGTCCCTTTCCATTGTCATCGGCGCCACCGGATGGTTTGGCCTTGCGCGAATCGTCCGCAGTGAAGTTCGCCAAATTCGAAACAGTGAATATGTACTGTACGCCCGATGCTGTAACGGAAGTTTTCTGCATGTGGCCATCCAGCACCTGATTCCCAATTTTCTTTCCCCTGTGATGTTTGCCCTCGTTTCCTCCATCGGAAGCTGTATCACCCTTGAATCCTCTTTAAGCTTTCTTGGACTGGGACTTCCGATCTCTTCCATCTCCTGGGGAAGCATGCTGTCGCTCGCCAACCGGGCACTTCTTTCCAACACCTGGTGGGTCATCGTTTTTCCCGGTCTCTTCCTGGTCGTTACATTGATGTGCCTCACCAATATCGGTTCCTTTTTCCGGAAATCTGCCAATCGCAAGCCCAACAATCTGTAACTGCGGGCTCACAACGAAAGGAAAATGAATATGAAGAAATTTTTCGCATGGTTTTTATCCGCTGCTCTTTGTGTCAGTCTTTGTGCATGCAGCGCACCGACGTCCGAAACTTCTGCCGCCAATGCCGAAACTTCTAAAAGCGAAGATCTCAGCAATACGCTTGTATATGCCGGTGAATCAGAAAGTACCATCAATCCCCTTCTGAACAACCATGAGGAACTTCCCGATCTGATTTTTTCCGGGCTGATGAAATACGATGCCAACGGACAGCCCGTCCCGGATCTGGCTGAAAGCTATGATTTTGACGAGTCAACACTCACCTATACATTTCATCTTCGTCAGGATGTTCTCTGGCATGACGGCGAGCCCTTTGACGCCGAGGACGTGGTGTTCACCTATGAAGCGCTGACCAGCGACAAAACACTTTCCAGCAGCATCACCAGCAACTATGAAGACATTCGTACCATTGATTCCCCCGATGCCTATACCGTGGTGTTCACTCTTGACCAATACAGCGCCGCTATTCTCGACTATTTCACCATGGGAATCCTGCCGGAGCATTTGCTGCGGGGAGAAGACCTGAACACCTGCGCCTTTAATCAGGCGCCCATCGGAACCGGACGCTACCGTTTTGTTGAATGGGACTCCGCCGGCGGAATGATCAAACTGGAACGCAACACAGATTACTACGGGAAAGTACCCAACATCGAACGCATTATTTACCGCACCGTTTCAGACGAAACAGCCAAAGCCACCATGCTCCGGTCAGGCGAGGCAGATCTGGCCTGGCTGAACGCCAATTACGCCCACCAGTTTGAAGGAGATGGGGCTTACCGAAGCTGGGATTTCTCCACCGCAGATTACCGCGGCGTTGCCATGGATATGTCCTCTGATTTCTGGGCGCAGAACGCTGATTCCATCGGGGTGCTCAACTATGCATTGGACAAACAGGCGATCATCGACAGTGTTTTGAATGGACAAGGCGAAATCGCTTACAGTCCCATCCAGTTGAATCCTCTTGGGAGCAATCCTGACGCAGACCTTTATCCCTACGATCTCCAGCGCTTTGCGCAGGAAATGGAAGCGTTGGGCTGGGTCATGGGCTCAGATGGCCTCTATGAACGAAACGGACAGACTTTTCATTTCACTGTACAGACCCGTGAATACGAGGAAGAACGCGTGGACATCGCCAATCTGGTCTCCAGCATGCTGAGAAAAGCCGGCGTGGACATGGAAGTGGTACTGGTCACCTCATTTGACTGGAACGCCGGATATGACGGGTTCCTCGCGGGATATGCCACACAGTTTGATCCTGATATGATCTACTCGCAATTTGTAAGCAATGCCAGCGGCAACACCATGCATTACTCCAATGCGGAAGTGGACCGTTTACTGAACGAGGGCCGTCACACGCAATCGCCCGATCAGCGCAAAGAAATTTACGGTCAGTTTGAAGAAGTGTATGCACAGGCGCCCGGTATTCTCCTGGTAGCTTATCTGGATGGAAATTATGTAGGAATTTCAGGCGTTGATGGCCTTGACACAACCCGTGTACTGGGGCATCACTCTGTTGGTGTGATGTGGAACATTGAGGAGTGGACCATCAACCGATAAACAAACGCCTTTGGGCGCTGAAACGAGGTGAACTTCGATGAAACATGTGCTGAAGCTGGAACATTATTCCGTCAGTTTTGACACTCCACAGGGAGAAGTGCAGGCTGTGCGTGGAATTGATCTGGCCGTAGAGCAGGGTGAGATTCTCTGCATCGTAGGTGAATCCGGGTGTGGAAAAACCGCGCTGTGTCAAAGCGTGATGAAACTTTTGCCCCGCAGTGCCAAAATCAAATCCGGAAAAATATTCCTCGCAGGCGAAGATATCACCGATTATCGCGAAAAACAAATGCGCGCGCTTCGCGAAAATGTTGTTTCGATGGTATTTCAGGACCCCATGATGACCCTGAATCCTACCATTCCCGTTGGCCGCCAGATCACAGAGGCTATTTTAAAGCACAAAAAGATGCGCCGGGAAGAAGCCAAGGCGCTCGCCATCCAAACGCTTGCCCTGGTCGGGCTGGACGACCCTGCAGCACGTTTTGACATGCAACCTCATTTCTTATCCGGTGGCATGCGTCAGCGCTGCGTACTTGCGGTCGCTTTGGCTATGTCGCCCAGCCTTCTGCTGGCCGATGAACCAACTACTGCTTTGGATGTCACTGTCGAAACCCAAATTTTGGATCTTCTTGTAAAAATACGTGATGAAACCGGCGTCTCCATCGTATTTATTTCACACGACCTGGGAGCGGTGGCCCGAATCGCTGACCGCGTAGCCGTAATGTACGCCGGAAAAATTGTAGAAATCGGAACAGCCGAAGAAATCTATTACGATCCCAGGCATCCCTACACCTGGGCGCTGCTCTCTTCTCTTCCTGCTTTGGCACAGCCCGGCGGGACCCTGTATTCCATTCCCGGCGCACCGCCTTCGCTTCTTGACCCGCCCCGTGGCGATGCGTTTGCCGAACGCAACCCTTATGCGCTGGCCATCGATTACGAAGAGATGCCGCCTATGTTCCAGGTCAGCGACACGCACTATGCGGCCACCTGGCTGCTGGATCAGCGCGCGCCTGACATAAAACCCCCAATATCTTTGAAAGCCGGGAGCGGTCTATGGAAAAAGAATTGATTCTGGAAGCGACACATCTGTGCCAGACATTTCACATGAATGAACATTCCCGCGTGGATGCAGTCCGGGATGTTTCTCTTACCATCCATCGGGGCGAAGTGCTGGGGCTCGTTGGCGAGTCCGGGTGTGGAAAATCCACCATCGCACGTCTTGTAACCGGAATTGAACAGCCTGCCGCAGGTTCCGTTCTTTTTGAAGGGCTTCCGGTTTCCGGCCCCCATGCGGATGCAGTCCAAAAGAAAAAGCTGCACCAAAAGGTCCAGTTGATTTTCCAGGACTCCGCCGCAGCACTAAATCCCCGCATGACCGTTCAGAAAATTCTTTTAGAACCGGTACACATTCAAAAGTTCAAAGCAGGAAAAAAAGCAGCTCTGCAAAAAGCAATCCATCTGCTTGCCGAAGTTGGTCTGAATGAAACGTATCTCTCCAAATATCCCGGAGAGCTATCCGGCGGACAGAGGCAGCGTGTTGCCATCGCCCGCAGCCTGATGCTCGATCCGGAACTGATCGTTGCGGATGAACCGATTTCCTCACTCGATATTTCCATTCAGGCCCAGATCATGATGCTCTTTCTGCATCTGCGGCAGGAACGAAAATTTTCCATGCTTTTTATTGCACACGACCTCTCTGCTGTGCGCTTTATCAGCGACCGAGTTGCCGTTATGCTTCAGGGGAAAGTGGTTGAACTGGCACCCACCGAAGAGTTATTTCAGAATCCTCTTCATCCGTACACCCGCTCTCTCCTCTCCTCCATTCATGTGCCGGATCCTGTTTTCGAGCGAAATAAACGATCCATCCCCTATGACCGAACACTTCCCCTAGGGGACACTCTTCACGAAAAGCAGCCCGGACATTTTGTTCTGGAGCCTTTGCACTGATCTCGCCTGCAACATTTTTTCATAGGCCTGCTTGAAGCAGGCCTATATTTTTTCTCCGGCAGCGTCACATCTCTTTCACAACCTCTATAAAAGTCACCTTTTTTCTTCCGTTTTTCAAACAAAACGACAAAATTTAAAAAAACTGTAAAATGAAGAGAAGAATCAGCCGGAATATGCTATAATAAGACCATAAGCGCAGTGACGTTTGTCCCTTATTGAAATAACAAATTTTAAGGAGAAGTGTCTTACATGGTTCAGAAAAAAGGCGCAAAAGACTTTTTCAACATCGACGAACGGGTATCGGAACTGGCATTGATCGCCGCTCCCGGAGCAGAAGAGTTGACCGAAAAAATCAATTACCACCTGCTTCGCTGGGCAAAAGAAGCCGGATTTGAACAGGAAACATTCATCATCGAAAGCGAATGTCCGCGTTTCTCCTCCGGCGATGGTAAAGGCATGATCAAATCTTCCGTCCGCGGTGATGACATTTACCTTGTCATTGACGTAGGAAATTACAGCTGCAAGTACAATTTGTTCGGAAACCAAAATTTCATGTCCCCTGACGATCATTTCCAGAACCTGAAGCGTCTGATTCAGGCCGTTGGCGGCAAGGCACATCGTCTGAACGTCATTATGCCCATACTGTACGGCAGCCGCCAGCATCGCCGCAACTACCGCGAAAGCCTGGACTGCGCGGTAGCTCTGCAAGAACTGCAGGCCATGGGCGTGGAAAACATCATCACGTTTGATGCACATGATCCCCGTATGCAAAACGCTGTTCCCCTGATGGGCTTTGACAACGTTATGCCCACCTATCAGGTGATGAAAACCCTTTTGAAAGCGGTGCCTGACTTGAACCTGGACCGCAATCACTTTATGGTAATCAGCCCCGACGAGGGAGCCCTGAACCGCAACATGTATTATGCCAGCGTTCTGGGGGTCAATCTGGGCATGTTCTATAAGCGCCGCGACTACTCTCGCGTGGTCAACGGCCGCAACCCCATTGTCGCTCATGAATATCTGGGCGAAAGCGTTGAAAACAAAGACGTTTTCGTGGCAGACGATATCATCTCCTCCGGCGAAAGCATGCTGGACATTGCCGTCGCCCTGAAGAAACAGGGTGCCAATCGCATTTTTGCAAATGCCACCTACGCCATTTTCACCAATGGCCTGGCCGAATTTGACAAGGCCTATGAATCCGGCATGATCAACGGCGTGTTCGGTACGAACCTCACCTATCGCACGCCGGAACTCTTGCAGCGGCCCTGGTTCCACGAAGTAGATGTGTCAAAATACATCGCCTACTTCATTGCCGCTTTGAACCATGACATGTCCGTCAGCGCCATCATTGATCCGCACGAAAAGATCAAAGCACTGCTGGAACGTTCGAAACGCTAATCAAAAAGGACTCCCGTTCAAAACGGGAGTCCTTTTTTCATATTGCCAGCAATCTCTGCGCGCCGCGCCGAAGAATCCACGCCCAGCACACAGCAGCTGCAGCCGCACTGAGCAAAATCAAAATACCGCTTTGAACCGGGAAAGAAACCCAGGAGCGTGTGAACCAGCAGATTGCACCGATTACCACCGCAATCAGCATTCCGCCCAATGAAGTCACCATAACGGACGCCGACTGTTTGACGATCACCGTATCATTTTCACAGTCCATTTTTGGCAACAGCAAATTGATCAGCAAGCCCCAAAGCGCATTGCCCAGGCTATACAAAAAGCATGTCAACAGCAACAGCACCGTATGCACCACGCTCAAACGAAACGCCATCGCTGCGCAAATGCCTGCAACCAAAAGGCCCGGCCACACAACGAGCAGCTGAAGTGCAATTTTTGATAAAAAGATCGTTTTTGCCTCGACCGGTGCCTCTTTCAAAATCCAGAGATTTTTTCCTTCCAAACTGATGCAGACATTGGTGGTGCATGTAATGGAAAGCATAAACACAGCAGAAATCAGCAAAAGAACTGGAGCCGCCTCTTCCAGCTGCAGCTGCGCCAGAACGATCCGTACGTCCGCGCTGAACAGCAGTGCGGCAATCCCGCCCACAAGCAGCGCCGCTGTGCCGAACATCGTATTCGCTACATAAACCGGACACCCAAAATAGCGCCGAAGTTCTTTTTGGAGCAATGCCTGAAACAGTCCCGAAGCCTCCACCTGCACCAGCCGGTAATTTCCGCGACTTCTGTGGGAAGATAGTCCCGATACAATTTGGCGATATCGCGCACTGAAAAGAAACACCACACCCAAAAAAGGCAACAGACACAGTGCAGAAAACAGGAGCAGCGCCCAGCCATCCCCTGCCAAAGCTCGCCAAAGCAGCATAAAAGGACTGAGCCATTGATTAAGGAAGGCGGTCAATCCCTGCCTGTCCACCGCCACTTTCTGCATGCCGGTTTGAAGCCAAAACGTACCCGCAAAAATTGCGGCGATAAACAGGAAGTAGGCAATATTCGCCACCAGCGCCTTGTGCCGCATCCGACCGGATACAAATGCAACCGCATAGCCTATCAACAGGCTGCACAGTGTCGGAAGAAACGCCAGCACCAGAATAGCAATTAAAACAGCGCCCCAATATCCGAAACTCCAGTCCATCTGCCAATAGGCCTGAACGCCGGCGGCCGGCACAAGGAACAGCACACAAAAAGCCAGATTTTCCAAATAGAGCGCCAGCATCTTGGCCAGCATAACCACAAAGGCAGACACCGGTAAGCTGAGCATCAAGTCCATGTCTTTACCGCCAAACACTACGCCGCTGGCGCAAAACACTGTAAAAAGGAAACTGGCAAAACACGCCAAAGCTGCCGCCAGGGGAAACAGATAATCAATCGCACCAATGGTGTTCAAGGCCATTCCACCGCTGACACAATATGTGCCGGACAGCAAAAGCATCAACGCCCCCAGAAGCGTTAAAGCTGCTGCTCCGCTCAGCTTCTTTTTGCGCGACGACCCAAACGAAAGTGCAGCAAGCAAGGCGCGAAAGTCTATTTTCAGCAAGATCCACAGTTTACGCATTCCGCTCACCTTCCTGGGCCAATTCAAGAAAGACTGATTCAAGGTCGGAATTTCCCACAATCTGATCCGTCTTCCCCTGCTCTACAAGATGGCCCTTTTGAATGATCACAATGCGGTCGCACAGCTTCTGCGCCACTTCCAGTACATGGGTGGAAAACAAAACGGCGCCGCCCTGTCCGCACAGTTCTTTCAAAAAGCCCTTCATGACAAATGCAGCCTGAGGGTCCAGCCCCACAAACGGTTCATCCAGAATCAGCAGCTTCGGCTGGCGCATCAATGCGGAAATCAAGGCCAGTTTCTGCTTCATACCATGGCTGTAACTGCCGATGGGATCTCCCAGTGCATCCGTCATTTCAAAAGCATCCGCATACTTTCCAATGCGCTGTGTGCGCTCTTGCTTTGGAATGGAATAAAGATCTGCGATAAATTTCAAGTACGCGATTCCCGTCAAAAACTCGTACAGATCCGGATTATCCGGCAGGAACGCCGTAATCTGTTTTGCCAAAACCGGTTCGGCGTGGATGTCGTGCCCGCCGATGGTAATCGTGCCCTGCGTATAATCCAAAATGCCCGCTACACAGCGAAGCGTGGTAGTTTTTCCGGCTCCATTGTGCCCGATGAAGCCAACGATCTCGCCGGACTGCACGGAAAAAGACAAATCCTCCACCGCCTTTTTACCACCCGGATATGTTTTGGATAAATGCGAAATTTCAAGCATTCAAAATCCCTCCCAGCATCAATTAGATATTCATCTAATTGATTTGTTCCTATTATAACAGTCCGCATCGCTTTGTCAAGAGCTGCGCAAAGGTTTTGCAATAAACAGCCTCCTTCCCGCGTATTGCAGATGAAATCAATTTTCAAAGGAGGCTGTGAAGGATATGAAAAGATGGATTGCAATTTTTTGTCTGATGCTGTTTGCCTGCGGCTTATGCGCCTGTGCCGCTGATGCAGAAATGTCCGCAGAAAACACCAGTGCGGACACCGTTATGGACGAGGCGGCCGCACTGGCCGCCGAAAGCTCTTCCACTGGATCTTCCCCGCTTCTCGATGATCGGAAACTGGTGCGAAGCGCTTCCATGTCCATCGAAGCACTGGACTTTGATGCCGTTTGTGCATCACTTTTGCAGCTGACAGAAGACTTGAAAGGATACGTGGCCAGCGCTGACGTAACCACCCCTTCTTACGATGACGCAAGGCGAAGCGCCTTTTATGAGCTTCGGATCCCCAGCGAGCGCTACAACGACTTTCTGACCGGTGCAGAATCTTCCGGCAACGTTACCAATCTCCAGGAATCAGTGGAAGATATCACAAGTCAATATGTGGACGTGGAAGCGCGCCTGGAAAGTCTTCAGGCGCAGCAGGAGCGGCTTTATGAATTGCTGGAACAAGCACAGGACATCGAGACTGTCCTGGCCATTCAAAATCAACTGACGGAAATTCAATATCAAATTGAAAGTTATACCGCACAGCAACGCTCTTATGACCAACAAGTTTCCTACTCCAGTATCCGTGTCTATGTAGATGAAGTAGAGCGCGTTACAGAAAAGCAGGATACCTTCATGCAGAAACTTGGTGCAGCTTTTTCCGGAAGCTGGCGCCTGTTTGGCGAGGTTTTGCAAACGTTGATTCTCGCATTGGTCACGGGCTTTCCCTTTGTACTTCTGGGCATTTTCTGCCTGGTGCTGACCATTGTCCTTCTCCGCCGCAAAAAGCGAAAAAAACAGCCTTCTTCCGTGCCGGACAGTGATACACAGGGTAATACATAAATTCCCGATTTCAGGGCATACTAAATCCCGGAGGCGATGGCTATGAAAAAGAATTTTCAGAAGGCTCCGGACAGTTCCAGAATCCCCTTAGATGCAAAGCGAGCGATGGAAGCTGTTCGCAGTCATTCCGTTCGGCCTGCATTGTTTTATACCGAACAGGAGCAAACGCCTTGTGACGCAGGCGTCTGGGAAACCCGGGAGACAGTAAACCGCAAGCTGAAGCAGAAAGAAGAATTTCCCCTTGGATAAATTTCCCTTGTAGTTTTCACACAAATATGGTATACTTTACTCAAATGAAACAGAGGTGATTCCAATGGCATTTGAGGTACAGGAAAACCGGATCGTTTATCGGCAAAACGATGAGATTTTGGCAGAGATCACCTTTCCTGCGTGGAAAGAAAATATTGTAAACATTGACCACACGTTCGTGGACGAAACGCTGCGCGGACAGGGCGTTGCAGGGCAACTGATGCAGCGCACGGCGGAAGAACTGCGGCGGACCGGCCGCAAAGCCGTTGCCACTTGCAGCTATGCCAAAAAATGGTTTGAACAACACGAAGAATATCGTGATGTATTAAAGTAATCTGCCTTGCTTCAAACCAGATTTGAGGTGTCAACACACCTCTTCGCTGCCGATCATCCCGTATGAAAAGAAAAACCCGCACCCCCATGGGTGCGGGTTTTCTCATTGCTCGTTATGAATAGAGCACCAAAATCCACTGGTCCACAAACCGCCTCAGTGCACCAGAACCTGCACGGCGACGACGGACGCACTGCTGCAAGATGGTTTTCATCTCTTCCAATTCCTGCAAACTGAGCCCCTGTCGACTGAACACTGCTTTTTCCGCCAATTCTTTTGCCCGTTGGGGCGGTTTTGCAGTAATTCGCCTCAGTTGTTTCCAAACGGCAACCGATGCGCGGCGGCTGTTTTTTTGATTTTGTCTCTTATTGCGCTGTCGAAGAATCCATTCGCGTCGAAGCCAGCCCAAGACCATTGTTCCGAACACAACCAGCAGAACGGTCAGCAATTCTCTCGGGATTTCGGCAGACTCCGTTTCGGTTTGTGGCTGCGCCGGAGAACTCTCAGCAGGAGAGCCAATCTCTGACACTCCCTGCGAGGGCGGATTTTCCGGTGCGGAAGCCGCCGGTGGCTCCGGCTCAGATTCAGACACTATTTGAGATTGATTTGTCTGCAAAACATTCTGCGAATATCCGGGCGTCGCCTCAATGGGAATCCAGCCGACTCCCGCCTCATAATACTCCACCCAGGCATGCGCATTCTCATCCTTCACATCCGCCTGTCCGTTTTTCACCGTAACAAGATATCCATTGACGTAGCGGGCCGGTACTCCCATTGCACGCAGCGTAACCGTGACCGCCGAGGCAAAATGTACGCAGTATCCCCGCTGAGAGTGCGTCAAAAAGTATACAACAAAATCCTCATTCTCCGGCTGATAAGGCGTTTGCGAATCGTATCGTTTGTCCTCTTGAACAAAGCGGACTGCTTCCCGCGCCAGCCAGGAAGGTTCCATCTCGGAAGAAAGGCCCGCCTCCCGGGCCAGTCTGCCGACCGTTTGGGCAGTATCCTCCGGCAACGCCAAATAATTCTTTTCTACATAGGCATCATACATCGCCGTATCCGCATGGAGCAACTGAAAATCAACCGACTGCTGCGGCAGGAACTGCACACTCCAGGAAGTCCGCCCCGCGCGTGCAAAACTGCCATCGGATGTGCTGCGTGCCCCATCCGCATCAAAGGTCCAGTAAGGAGTATACAGCAGGTTGGTTTTATCCTTTTCCGAGGTAATGGTCATTTGAGCTGTTGTCCCCGAACCGGATTCCGCCAGCATCATCCCGGGCCACAGCAACACTTCCCCCAGCTGCGCATCGGACAGCGGTTTGTCCCAGCGTGTCCCGGTATAGTCTCCCCTTGCCTCTCCCCGCAAATAATATGTCCCGTCTGCTGTACAGGTCACTTTCAGCATGGTTTGTCCCGTATAGACCCGTGGTCCCGCCTGCTCCAAATTGGTCCATTCGAACACCGGAACTTTCGAGGTGACTCCCAGCTGCAGAGGCGACTTGCCCTCTGCAGCGCGCGTTGCCCATGTGCTGACGGTCTTTTGAATTTCCAGCGCCCAGGAAGGCGGCTCCTTTTTTTCATGCGGAATCACCCACAGCAGGCCGCCTAAAAGAACTAGCACAACCGGCATGAGCATCCAGACTGTTTTTGCCGCACGCACTGGATCGACACGTCTGAAAACCTGCGAAAAGAGCATCAGAACCCAAAACAGCATCACCGACAGCAACGGAAGATCCGCCGCGACCTGCGTCACCACCAGCGGCAGGCAGAAGCCGGGCAGCGTGACCAGCAGGCTCGCGGCAAAAGAACGCCACACCAGCACCGTCACAGCCAAAAGCAACGCAGTCACGGACACCATCATTCCCAGAAAGAATTGAAGAGCTTCGCGGGATGCCCTCATAAACAGGACAGGAACATTGGCAAACCAAACATGGTAGTCCGATGTCACCTCATAAACAAATCCGCAAAAACCTTCTCTGAAAGAGGTATGTCCTACAAGCAGTATCGCCGCCCAGACGCCCCACAACAGGAGCATCCATCTTCCTCTTTTGCGGCCGAAACTCAAAAGCGCAGTGGCCAGACACGCCGTACCGCTTCCCATCGCCACCGGCAACCAGCCAGATTCCATTCCAAATCCGCTGCTGGCGGACAGAACCGCGCCTACAGCGCCCAAGTTCAGCAAAAGCGCATTGGCGAGGAAAAGAAAGAAGCGTTCCCCCTGTTTCATTCTGTACGCTCCTTTCGCCGCGGGCGGATCTCGTAGTGCCAATCCACCTGCCCGGTAAAAGTTTGCGCCCGTTTGGCGCACGTCTCATCCGCCGGAGCATGAAGCAAAAGCAGCAAAAGCTGCTCCAGATCCTCGCCCAACTCCAGCTGCGCGGCATATTTCTTTCCATCTCCCGCACAAGACCACACAATCAGATGCCGCACGCCCAAACGCAGCAGCCGCCGTGAAAGCCAATACAACTGGCCCAATACGCTGTCCATCTCTTCCGCATCCGGCGAGATGGAAAAGCTGAGGCTCGCATAAATGCTTCTGGGTTCCAGCGGTTCCCGCACAATCAAGTCCCCTGTTTGGGCAGATCTTTTCCAATGGACCATTCGCATCGGATCGCCCGGCCGGTACTCTCTCAGCTCATAATCCTCAGCGGAGCCACCGTCTCGCTTGGGGACCATGGATCGGCTGAGCGCCAGATCCGGCATTTGCGGCACTGGCTTGGGGCATTCCGGCTGCGGAAGGACCGCCAATGTCACCGGGAGCGGCCTCTTCATACGAAACCGAAACAACCCCAGGAGGTCACAGCCCCACACCGACTCGACCGTGCATTGAAAAATCCCGCAATGAGTGGTATCCACCGCCCACAGAACCGGATCTTTTCCGCTGGCCCTCACAACACGTGCTTCTTTTTTCACTCCGCCCGGATTACTGCAATTCACAACCGCAATTTTCCATTTTACAACGGGGAGAACGCCATGGGCTGTTACTCCTGTTTTCCAGAAGGTTTCGCGCCCGATCACGGTCTTGGATGGTGCAGAGAGCGTTGCGGTACATTTCCAAAACAGAGGCAAACTGTAAAGCAGCGATAAAACAGGGAGCAAAGCAGTCAGAATCAGAAAGAAAAACGACAGATAGCCAAAATAGAAAGAGTAAAACAAAACTTCGCATACAACAACTGCGCCGTATGCGGCCCGATTGCGCCACATATCAGCGAATTTGCGGAACTGATACTGTCCGCAAAATTTCTTTCAAAAGCGAATCTGCATCCTCCGCCTGCGGTGCAAGTCTCAAACGATGACCGATGGTACAGCAATAAACGCGCTGCACATCTGCCGGAGTCACATAATCGCGTCCGCGCAAAAACGCAGAAGCCCTGGCCATCTGCGCCAACGCCACCGTGGCGCGCGGGCTTGCCCCCTGCAGAACATCCGCGTGCTCCCGGGTGGCTGCATTCAATTCCACAATATACCGCAGCACCGAATCGCTGATATACAGTGTCCTCACTTCTTTTCGCAACACCAGCAATTCACGCCGCTCCATCACCTGCTGTACATTTTTTAAAAGTGCGCTCTTCTGCTTACGGCGAAGAAGTTCCAATTCCGCATCCGCGCTGGGGTACCCCAGCGAAAGGCGCACCATAAAACGATCCATCTGCGAATCCGGAAGCAGTTGCGTACCGGAAGCCCCGGTTGGGTTTTGCGTCGCAATGACCACAAAGGGACGCGGCACCGCATGGGTCACGCCGTCCACGGTAACCTGTTTTTCCTCCATGGCCTCCAAAAGTGCCGACTGCGTGCGCGCGGTGGCACGGTTGAGTTCATCGGCCAAAAACAGGTTGCACAGCACTGCTCCCGGCTGATACTCCATCTCGCCGGTCTCCTTGCGATAGATGGAAAACCCGGTGATATCAGAAGGCAGCACATCCGGCGTAAATTGCATACGCCTGCAGTCCAGTGCAAGTGCCCGTGCAAACGCAAGCGCCAGCGTAGTTTTGCCCACGCCCGGCACATCTTCCAGCAAAATATGGCCGCCCGCAAGAATCGCCATCAGCGACTGGACGATCACATCGTCTTTTCCCACTACGGCTTTTTTCACTTCTTCCACAATTTGAACCGTCTTACTCATAGACCTCTCCTCAAATCAGCCAATTGAGCGGAACGAAAAAGAAATACGGCGCAGTCGCTGCCGCAAGAACCAAAGACAGGCGCCGTTTGGTTGCATCCGGAAGCGCCTGTTTCTGAAATGTGAAGCGGCGATTGAGAACATAAATCACACATGCTGAAACAAGGACCGCCAGAGCAGTGGCGAGCAGAGCCGCCGGATGCTGCCACGGATCGACCATAAAAGCCTCCAGAAAGGCCGCTTGCGTCTCCCCCTTTAAAAACAGCGACGCAGCGCCATACACAAGAGCCATAACACCCGCGCCGGCCAGATCCGCCAAAAAACCAAACACCCAGACACGGAAAATGCTTTTTACGTAAAGCTCCTTTTTCTTTCTCAGCCGCATTGCCGCAACCGCAACCAGAAGGACCAGGCTGTCAAACACCCAGTTGACCGGCACGACCAAAAGCCAGGTGACCGGAAAAAACAGCAGCATCCACAGCGGAAAGAACACATTGTATAAGCGGGTCTTGTGTTTCACTGCTCACCCGCCTCCTTTGTTCGGAAGCGAATCAAACCTGTTTTTTCATCCATGGAATCTACAATCGCAAGGCTCTCCACCTGCACGCCTGTTGCACGAATTCGGTCTCCGCCACGCTGAAAACCTTTTTCAATGGCGATTCCCACGCCTTCCACCACGGCTCCTGCGTCTTTCACCAAAGACATCAATCCTTCCAGCGCACAGCCATTGGCCAAAAAATCGTCCAGAATCAACACGTGATCCTCCGGGCCAATGTATTTTCGAGATACGATCACTTCATATTCTCGTCCGTGCGTAAAAGAGTGAATCTGTGTAGCATACACCTCTCCGTCGATGTTGATGCTCTTGGCTTTCTTTGCAAAAACGACCGGCACATGAAAATGGCGCGCAGCAATACAGGCAATGCCGATACCGGAAGCTTCAATCGTCAAAATTTTATTGATGGGTCTATTCGCAAAAAGGCGTTTCCACTCTTCAGCCATCGCATCAAACAAATCCACGTCCATTTGGTGGTTCAAAAAGCTGTCTACCTTTAATACTCCGCCGGCCTTGACAACGCCGTCTTTTTGGATTCTCTCCTCCAGTAATTTCAAACAAAATGCCTCCTCTTTTTCCTTCGCAGAGGGTTTTATTCAGTTTACCATAGAGGCCTGCTTCAATGCAATCATTCTTCTCTCGCCATCGACATTGTTGGTGCCTGCAAAACAGAAAAAGCGTGCTTAAAAAGCACGCTTTTGGACTTATCCCAACGAAACGCCCATTCTGCGGGCTACCGTCAGCATATCGCAGGTTTCCGGGACCAGCTTGGTCTTTCCCGCAATATCTTTCAAAGGATTTTCGGTGACAATATTGTTCTTCATGGCAACTGCTACACCATAGTGGTCCGCCTCGACCAGCTTGGCTGCATGTGTGCCAAACTCAGTTGCCAAAACGCGGTCATACGCGGAAGGACTTCCGCCGCGCTGCATATGCCCCGGTACACAGACACGGGTTTCGAATCCCGTCATCTGCTCGATTTGATGCGCAATTCGATTGGTAGCAGTTACCTCGCCCCGCTCCGCACGACGCGCTGCACGCTCCTTTTTCTTCATCCCGGCTTCCGTTACGTCGTAAACGCCTTCCGCCACCGCAAGAATGGAAAATGTCTTTCCCTGCTCGCTCCGCTTCTGAATTGCCGCGCAAACATTTTCAATATTGTAAGGCAACTCCGGGATCAGGATAATATCCGCGCCGCCCGCAATACCGGAATACAACGTCAGCCAGCCAGCCTTGTTTCCCATCAGCTCAATCACCATGCAACGACGGTGGCTGGAAGCAGTCGTGTGAATCCGGTCAATTACCTCTGTAGCAATGTCGACCGCCGTATGAAACCCGAATGTAACGTCGGTTCCGTAAATATCATTGTCGATGGTTTTCGGCAAACCGATAATGTTCAGGCCCTCTTCGCTCAAAAGATTTGCTGTTTTGTGCGTTCCGTTTCCGCCAAGACAAAGCAGGCAATCCAGCCGGGCATCTTTATAAGTCTTTTTCATGGCTGCCACTTTATCGACCTTGTCCTCTTCCACAACCTTCATCATTTTGAACGGTGTGCGTTTGGTGCCAAGAATCGTACCGCCCACAGTCAGAATACCGGAAAATTCGTGCGGCTCCATTACGCGCCACTCGCCGGCAATCAGGCCCGCGTAGCCATTGGCAATTCCGATGATTTCCACATCGTTGCCAAAGCGCTGGTACAACGCTTTGGCCGCTCCGCGAATGGTGGCGTTCAAACCAGGGCAATCCCCGCCTGACGTCAGAATTCCAACTCTCTTTTTCATTGAAATACCTCCCTTGTTTATCGAAATCCCTGCACAAACAGACTGGCTTTATCCGCGCACAGGCATTGGAAGCAGAAGTAATAACAAAACCATAATGATAATGCTTACCACAATGCTGATGGAATTGATCACAGCAGCCATGGTTCCGTCACATCCGGCTTCTATCGTGATCATCGTTGCGCAGCTGGCCACCGGTGCCATTGTCATGACGACCAGCGTCCGAACGGTTTCCGGTGGAGCCGGCAGGAAAAACCACAACCCCGCCGCAAAGAGCCCACAGATCACATAACGCGTGACCAAGGTTGTCAAAATGAGCCCGTAGCCGCTTTTCGGGAGCTGCACTTCAAACAGAATGCCCACACAGAGCATCGCCAAAAAGGCGTTTGCAGAACCCGCCATGGAGATCACATCCATCACAAGCGCAGGCGGCTGCCAATGCACAATACTGAAAACTACCATCAGGATATATGCCCAAATACTGGGTGTGGTAAACAGCTTGCGAAAAATATCTCCCAGCGTTACTTTTTTGCCACCCTGTTCCATTGCCTTCTGTGCCAGCGCAATGTTGGGACCAAAGGTAAAAAGTGCGCTTCCGCCGTCGTACATTCCCATTGCCGCAAAGGCATCACTGCTCACAAGAGCTGACAAAAAAGGAATGGCAAAATTGCCGTTGTTGAAGGTGTTCACATTGAGAATCATCAAGCCGCGCTCCGGGCCAGGCCTTCCCTTTGAAAAAAAGAAACCGGCGCTCAACAGCAAAACGTTCAAAAGCATCGCGGACAGAAAAATAATTACAAAAGAGGAGTTAAAGGATGCGTTCGCCGCTCCTTTTAAAACAGCCGCCGGCAAAGTGACGTTCATAATCAGCGCAGACAAAAATCCCGCATCTTCCTTTTTCAATACACGAAGCCGCTTCAACGTGTATCCGCCTGCCAAAACAACCAGATAAACCAGGCTGTTTTCCAGGGTTGTAAGTGTGTCCATGGTGTTGATCTCCCCTTAACTGCGGTTCTAGTATAGCACAGGATTTCGGTTAGGTACAGCATTTCTGTGCCATAGAAAACAAAAAATCGCAGCAAACATTTCGTCTGCTGCGATATGGTCGGAGTATGGAGATTTGAACTCCAGGCCTCTTGGTCCCGAACCAAGCGCGCTACCATCTGCGCTATACCCCGAAAGAAAACGGCAGCTGATTGGCTGCCGTTCGTGGTTGCGGAAGAAGGATTCGAACCCTCACAATACGAGTCAGAGTCGCAGGTGCTACCATTACACAATTCCGCATCGTGTCTCCGCTGATGTGTTTATCATTCAGAGCGCTTTATTATTATATAAAGCAATCGAGAAAAAGTCAACACCTTTTCGGCAAAAATTTCAAAAAAAATAATTTGCCTTTCCGATCGCACTTGCATTTCATGTTCGTTTCCATTATGATATGGTAAAAAGACGCATTTAGGATGGTGTAATAACATGGCAGAATTCAAGTACGAAATTACCGAGCGGATCGCAGTACTCTCTCAAAGCCCCAACGGGTGGGAACGCCAGCTCAACATGGTCAGCTGGAACGACCGTGAACCCAAATATGATATTCGTGACTGGGCTCCCGACAACAGCAAAATGGGAAAAGGGATCAGTCTTTCTCACGATGAGATTGCCATTTTGAAGGGCATTCTGAACGAGCTTGAGATTTGATTATGGATTACAAAGCAGAATTTATCCGGATCTTCTCCGAAAACGTGACGCGGCCCGGCGCGGATAAACTTTTGGACTGGCTGGCAACGACCGATTTCTACACTGCCCCCGCCTCTACCCGGTTCCATGGGGCCTGTGAATCCGGCCTTGTGATGCACAGTCTGAACGTATATCATGTTCTCACCGAACGATATTTTCACGCAGAAGAGGACAGTCTGGAAACCTATACAATCGTTTCGCTTCTTCATGACCTGTGCAAAGCAAACTACTATAAAGCAGGCTTTCGGAACGTAAAAAACGACACTACCGGGCAATGGGAGAAAGTTCCCAATTTTACAGTACAGGACGCCTTTCCCTATGGGCATGGAGAGAAAAGCGTTTATTTGATTGAACGTTTTCTTCGGCTGAAAACCGCTGAAGCGGTTGCCATCCGCTGGCATATGGGCGGCTTTGACGACTCCGTGCGCGGTGGAAGCTTCACGATCAGCAATGCCTATGACCAGTATCCTCTGGCTGTGAAATTGCATTTGGCTGACTTGGAGGCAACCTATCTTTTGGAAAAAGGGACCAGCAGTGTAAATCGAAAATAAAAGCAATCAGCCCCCGTTTATGCCATAAACGGGGGCTGATTTTTTTCGTTTGCTTCAAAATACACTTTCAATGTGTGTCAAACCAGCTGCAGCTTCGCCAAAAGCTGATCTTTGGAAACCAAACCAACGCTGCGTGCACTTTCTTTTCCTTCACGCAGGCACACCACAGTAGGAATGCTCATCACCCCAAACTGTTGGGCCAAATCCGGCTGCTCGTCCACATTTACCTTGCAGACCTTCCATTCAGAGTGCTCCTGTGCAATCTGCTCTACCACAGGCGCCAGCATCCGGCACGGACCGCACCAGGAAGCCCAGAAATCTACCAGAACAACTCCTTTTTCTGTTTCCTGTACAAAATTTTGTTTGGTCAAATCTAAAGCCATAACCAAGACCTCCTTGTCTTATATATACTATACCACACAAGTACAGATTATACAAGAGATGTTTCATGGCAATAAAAAAGCCGGCAAAGCCGGCTTTTTTATTACTTACCATTTAAAAGCTGATTCAAGTTTTCCAGCAATGCATCCGAGAGGGTCGTTTCATGGGCCACCGAATCCTCCGAAGACGCTTTGGTGGCAGCAGACTGCTCCACAGCGGCAGTTCTGGGCTCTATCATCTGGGGAATCGGAGCATCATAAGGAATAATAACCGGCTCCTGCGGCACTGCTGTACTGCGCTTGACTGTGCTGGCAGGTGTGCGGCGAATCCGTGGCATTTGCTCCGGAGCCGGCGCACTTTGGGTGGCAGGTTCTTCAGGGAAAGCCGTGTATGGTTGAGAGAACGAAGCGACCGGTGTAACCGGCGTAGGAGACGGAACATACTCCTCTTCCCACTGTTGCGGCTGAAGTTCTCTCTGTTCGGGATAGGACGGTGTGTGCGGCACAGAATCATCAAAAGGTGCGAACGGCATCGCGGTCGGGCGATGCAAATGTCCTGTTACCGGCTGCTGAACCACCTGCTGCCGGTCGTAAGGGTATTGGGTTGTCTGTGCGCGGCGCCGTTCTTTTTCCTGTTCCTGAGAAACACGACGATAAAGCGCTTCGTTCCACTGAGCATCCCGCGCCTGCTGCGTCTGTCCGGAACCCGAAACAACACCAGCCCGCGCCCTGCGCAAGTCTTCCCGCGCCAACGCATCGTAATATTGATCCTTCTGTTCTTCTTCGCAGCGAACTCGCTCCAGGGAAGCACGGTACCGCGCCTCGTCAAACGGCTCCTGCGTGCCCGTATAAGCCGATGCAACCGGCTGATCTGTTGTCTGCCCAGCCCTTGGCGGCGGCGCATAATGCGGCACAGGCGTCTGCTGGGGATAATTCTGCATTTGCACGCCCAGCTTCTCCAAATCTCTTTGGGTGTTTTCCAAAGCTGCCGCAATTCCATCGGTCGCTTTCAACAGCTCATTGGAGGCGGACACAATTTCCTCGTTCACATGGGCAAGCTGCGATTTCAGCACCAAAACGCTGGCGGCAATACTGTCTGCCGATTCGGACATCTTGGCTTTCAGCAAAGTTTTCTCCTCATTGGCTTTTGCCAGAATCAATGCAGCCTGACTGTCGGCCTGATCCAGTTTGACCTGCGCTTTCGCCTGTGCTTCCTTAACCAAATCATCCGCTTTCACTTTTGCCTTTTCCAGAACAAGCTTCGCCTGCGCCGCCAGCTGCTCCCGTTCACTGAGAGCCGTCTTCTGCTTTGCCTCGTACACGCGGATGCTCTCTTCCAGCTTGGCAATTTTATCTGTCAGGCCGGTATTCTCCTGACGCAGCTGCTCCAGTTCCTTTTCACGCGCAAGAAGGCGCTGACGGAACGCAGACGCATCCGAAGACGACTTTCTCAGCTCTTGCTGAAGCTGATCCGCCTGCTTTGCCGCAGACTCTGCTCGTGCCTTTTCCGTTTCCAGCTGCACGCATACATCTTTGGTACGGTTCAAAAACGTTTCGTGCTCCTGCTGCAGACTGGCCAGCTTTCCCTCTGCGGTCTGCTGTTCCTGCAAAGAGGCACTCAGTTCTTTTTGAAGTTTTTCAATGGTCTCCCCCAGCGCTTTTGCCTTTTCGGCGTTGGCAGCTGAAATGCGCTCAATATAGCTCAGAACTTCTACACGATTGAAGCCGAACAATTCTCCGCGAAAAACCTTTTGTCCTTCAGAATCCTGCGTTTTATCCGACAACAGAGCGCACCTCCCCTCACATAAGCTTTATACGGCAAAAAGCGGGGCCGTTGGCCCCGCGTTT
>NZ_JBBMFA010000035.1:0-30535 GCF_040096265.1 Ruthenibacterium intestinale | reverse complement strand
TTCATTCTACCACAGGGGGCTGTATGAACTCCTTTTTATTTCCCTAAAGTGTTGCACTTGATAGTATAATTCACCGAATAAAATAAAACCCGGACGGCTGAGCCGTCCGGGTTTCTTTATTTGAAAATGAAAAATTTTATTTTGCAAGCTCACCTTTGCTGGCCGCTTTCAAATATGCATTGATAAAGCCGTCCAAATCGCCGTCCATCACCGCGTTCACATTGCCGTTTTCATATCCGGTGCGATGATCCTTGACCAGCGTATAAGGCATGAACACATAGCTGCGAATCTGACTGCCCCAGGCAATCTCTTTCTGCACGCCCTTGATATCGCTGATTTTATCCAGGTGCTCCCGTTCCTTAATCTGATACAGCTTTGCCGCCAGCATTTTCATACACATATCGCGGTTCTGAAACTGGCTGCGCTCGTTTTGGCAGCTGACCACAATGCCCGTGGGAATGTGGATCAACCGAACAGCGGAAGATGTCTTATTGATGTGCTGGCCACCTGCGCCGGACGAACGGAACACTTCCATCTTGATGTCCTCCGGCCGGATCTCGACAGTGATCTTATCGTCCATCTCCGGCATGACCTCCAGAGAAGCGAAGCTGGTGTGACGGCGTCCCGACGCATCAAACGGAGAGACACGTACCAGGCGATGCACTCCGTTTTCAGAACGCAGGAATCCGTAGGCATTGTGCCCTTCCACCAAAATCGAAGCGGACTTGATGCCGGCCTCATCTCCGTCCAGGTACTCCAGAACCTTTACATTCCAGCCATGGCGCGCGGCAAAACGGGAGTACATCCGGTACAGCATGGACACCCAGTCCTGTGCCTCGGTACCGCCGGCGCCCGCATGGAAGGTAAGAATGGCGTTGTTTCCATCGTATTCCCCATTCAGCAGCGTTACCAAACGCATTTCTTCCACTTTTTCATTCAGCTGTTCCACGCTGGTCTGCGCTTCTTCCGCCAGCGCTTCGTCGCCGTCTTCCTCGCACATTTCCAACAGCGTCTGCGCATCACTGAGCATCTCCTGCAGTGCACGATAATCCTCGATGCGCTGTTTCAATTCGCCCATCTCTGCAAATACCGCACCCGAACCTTCCGCATCGTTGTAGAATTCCGGGCTGGCGCTGCGCTGTTCCAACTCTTCCAGACGCAGCTTGCTGCGTTCAATGGCAAGCGCATCCGCCAAATCTGCCACTTCCGGTGCAAGCTCGGACAGCTGACGCTTTACTTCATCTAAAATAACCATAATTTCCTCTCTTCAGCAGGGTTTTGAAACAATGTCATACCCAAATATTATAAAAGATTCCCCTTCGGTTGTAAAGAGGGTGCGATTGGTTGTTATCTGCGAATTTTTCCTGTTTTTCACACTCTTTTCTTTGCATTTTTGCTCCTGATGCGGTATAGTATGGATAACAGTATCTTGAGGAGGATCAGCTTTAACATGATTGACTATCAAAACTGCCATTGCAGCAGTTGTCATAAGCCTCTGCACGAAGGAGACGACATTGTCGTTTGCCCTGAATGCGGTGCCCCCTACCACCGGGCCTGTTACGAAAAAGAAGGTCACTGCGTCTTCTCCGAAAAGCACGGGACCGGCTTTTCGTTCGACCCGCCCAAGCCCAAGGAACCGGAAGGGATTCATTGTCCGGCCTGTAATGCCCTGAACCAGAAAGACAACATTTTCTGTGAACGCTGCGGCCGCCCTCTGCGCGGTGCACAGCCCATTGGAACTCCTTACGGACAGAACTCCGAAGCCGAACAACCTTATCCGCCCATGGGAATGCCTTTTGGCTCCCCGATGTCCGGCCCGGCCGCGCCCACGCAGAAAGAATATGACGGAATCGATGCCGCAACCTGGTCTGCTTTTATCGGCAGCAGTTCGCAGTATTATCTTGCCCAGTTTTCCCGCATGGACCGGCTGAACCGCAAGACCAGTATCTGTTGGAGCGCTTTGATTTATGCCCCCATGTACTTTTTCTACCGTAAAATGTGGGGCTGGGGCGCTATTTCGCTGGCTCTTTCCATTTTGTTCAGTGTTCCGTCTTATCTGGCAGTCTTCCAGTCCGCCGGCCTTCCCATCGGTTCTATCCTGTCTGCAAGCGCCCTGGAAGGTCTTGCTTTGATTTGCTTTGTTCTCAATTTTGCGAGTTCTGTATTTTTCGCGCTGTACGCCTTTTATCTCTATCGACGCCATGCGCTGAAAAAGTTGCAGGCATTACAGAAAGTGACCGCTTCGCCGGTCCAGATGGTACAGTCCGCACAGCATGAAGGCGGCACGTCCGTGCTGGGAGTTGTCTTTTTGTTTGCTCTTGTTGTCACGCTGAACTCCCTGATTGTTTCTGCGGTCGGCCCCACTCAAATGATGAACTATTTTTACGGCTGAGTCCGGAAAGGAGAATAAAATGCAGAAGATCCGCAAAGCTGTCATTCCTGCGGCCGGTCTTGGCACCCGTGTACTTCCCGCCACCAAGGCTATGCCGAAAGAGATGCTTCCCATTGTGGACAAACCCGCGATTCAATACATTGTAGAGGAAGCGGTCGCCGCCGGGATCGAACAGATTCTGATCATCACCGGCCGCGGCAAAGGAATCATGGAAGACCACTTTGACCGTGCCCCGGAACTGGAAGCAGCGTTGAACGGCAACCCTGCCAAAGCCAAAATGCTGGAAGATTGCCTGGGCATCGCCAATTTGGCAGACATCTTTTTCCTGCGTCAGAAAGAAACCAAGGGGTTGGGGCATGCCATTCTGAAAGCGCGCCCGTTTACCGGCGACGAACCTTTTGTGGTTTTGTATGGGGATGACGTCATTATGGGTGAAGATCCTGTGGCTGCACAGCTGTGCCGTGCCTACGAACAGTACGGAAAACCCTGTGTAGGAATCAAGCAGGTAAGCCGGGAGGCCATCCGCAAATACTCTTCCCTGAAGGTCGATCCTTTGCAGGACAACCTGTACCGCGTGACCGATATGATCGAAAAACCGGCACCCGGCCAGGAAATGAGCCTTTATTCCATTCTTGGACGTTGTTTGCTGACGCCGGAAATTTACGACATTCTGGAAAACGCCCAACCCGGCGCAGGCGGTGAGATCCAACTGACCGATGCTATGGCGGTCATTGCACGCAATGGCGGCATGACGGGTGTGGACTTTACCGGCAAACGCTATGACATGGGTGCGAAGCTGGGTGTAATGCAGGCGCAGGTGGAAACCGCACTTCGTCATCCGGAAATCGGTGAAGAGTTCAAAGCTTACCTGAAGGAACTGGTCCGCACATTGTAATGGATAAAAGCGAGTGAATTTGGCAAGAATAAGCTTGACAAATTCACTCGCTTTATTATATAATAAATTGCTTGCTAAAATTGCAAGCAGAATCCTTACCCCGCAAGGGGTCATATGTCCAGAAGGAGGTGCACAGAAATGGCAAAATACGAAACAATGCTGGTTACCAGTTCCACCCTGGATGAGGAAGCTACCGCCACCCTGGTTGGCAAGTTCAAATCCCTCATCGAGAAGAACGGTACGATCGATTCTGTTGACGAGTGGGGCAAACGTCGCCTGGCCTACCCCATCAACGACGAAACCGAAGGCGTGTACACCATCATCAGCTTCACCAGCGGCCCTGATTTCCCCGCTGAGCTGGACCGTGTGTACAAAATCACCGACGGCGTGCTGCGTTCCATGATCGTTGCGAAACCCGAAGCTGAGGAGGCAAAATAATGCTGAATGTGATTGCTTTGATGGGCCGCCTTGTAGCTGACCCGGAATTGCGCCACACCCCCAACGGGATTGCGACATGTACGTTCCGCATCGCGGTTGACCGCAGCTTTGTACGTGCCGGCGAAGAGCGTAAGGCTGACTTTATCGACATTGTCGCCTGGCGCCAGAGCGCTGAATTTGTTTGCAAGTATTTTCATAAAGGCAGCCTGATTGCCGTCAACGGCAGTTTGCAGACCCGCAATTATGAAGATCGCAACGGAAACAAACGCACTGCGTATGAAGTGGTCGCGGAAAACATTCACTTTGCGGAAAGCAAGGGCTCTTCCAGCGGCAGCAACTATGCTGCGCCGGCCGCCCCTGCACAGCGCCCCGCACCGACCGAGCCTGTGAGCTATGCCGCCGGGAGCGCGGATGATTTTGCCGTCATCGACGACAACGAAGATCTACCATTCTAATAAAGGAGGACCTGTCTCATGGCTTTCGATAAAGAGCGTCAGGACACCCGTGCAGGTGGCCGTCCGCAGCGCCGTGGCCGCAAAAAAGTTTGCAGCTTCTGCGTTGATCGTGTGGACCACATCGACTACAAGGATGTTCCTCGTCTGCGCAAGTACATTTCCGAGCGCGCGAAGATTATTCCCCGCCGCGTTACCGGTACCTGCGCATATCATCAGCGCGAGCTGACGGTTGCGATCAAACGCGCCCGTCACGTTGCGCTGCTCCCCTATGTGAGCGACTAATTTTATGCACGGCATGTCCCTTTGGACATGCCGTTTTTGTTGCATAAAAAAGCCGCTGGCCAAAGAGCCGGCGGCTTTTCTCTATTGTGTTTTGCGATTATCAGCGATCGTCATCATCCAAATCATCATCGGAATTCATATCCAGTTCACTATACTCATCCGAAGGATCCGAATCATCTTCGTCGACATAGCGAGGATACTCTTCGTATTCCTCATACCCGGAATCCGATTTCTTTTTGCGCACCGCCATAACAATGATGACTGCTGCAATCGCCGCCACCAAGAGTGCAATGACAATCAGCAAAATCGTAGGCACTTTGCCATTCTTATTCCGGGTTGGCGCAGTCGTGCTGTCAGAAGATGCGCTGGAACTGGGCGCAGTGCTGGACGAAACAACCGGCGCACTGCTGGACGAAGAAGAGGATGTCGAAGACGAAGACGAACTCTTGTCCGAAGAAGAAGAACTGCTGGAAGAAGCCGCTTTCACCGGACGGAATGTGACCGTCAGCGAATGCGGGCCAGATACGTTTTCAAACGTATAACTGGTACGCGAGCCGAAGTCTGTCACGTCCACGCGTACATTGGCCACTTCATATCCTTTTTTGGGGGTAAAGGTAAAGGTCTGGTTACTGCCTGCTGCCGCCTGCATGCTGGTGGGGCTGACCGTTCCGCCCTCACCGGCGATGACCTCAATGGAATACGTTCCGGGATTGGACGGCGCCGGGGTGCTTGTTCCCGCCTTTTCGGTAAAGATGACCGTGCACTGCGAAACCGCATCCTGGTAGCGAGCATCCCCTTTTACGCGTGCGAAGCAATAGTACGGTGTTCCCGCTTTCAAGCCAGTAAATGTGGTGCCAGCCTGCCAGTTTGTCACGGCATTGCTGTCGTTTTTCTCGCACACGCCATACTCAACCGTACCGCCGCCTGCTCCGGGTGCAGCTGCCTCCAGGACAATGCTGTCCGCTCCGCCTGCTTTTCCCTTGGGCGCATTCATGGTACGCACAGCCTTTTTCACAGTGACGCTGCTCCCCTCGGAAATCGCGTCCTGGTACTGGGTATCTCCCGTCACGCGGGCAAACACATAATAAGTGGTATCTGCCGTCAGATTTTCAAACGCTGTTCCCGTTTGCCACTGTGTTACTTTGTCTGCTTTGTTCTCCGTGGCAATGCCATATTCGATTACGCCGCTTCCTGCGCTGGGAACAGCTCCGCTCACTTCCACACGGCAAACGTCCTTGGCGGTCGCCGTCGGTTTCGACAGCGTACGGGAAGCCTTGGGAACCACAATGGGGCCTGTGGAAGAATAGGCCTGACAATATTCCGGGTCACCGCTCACGCGAGCAAACACATAATAGGCAGTATCTGCCGTCAGCCCCGTAAAAGTGGTTTCCTGCTGCCACTTTGCTACTTTGGACGCATCATTTTCCGTTGCGACACCATATTCCACTGTACCGCCGCCCGCACTGGGAACCACCGTCTGCAGAGACAGGTCCAAGTTGGTGCCAATCTGCACCACCGGAGCGGGAAGAGAACGAGTGATTTCGGTTACGCGAAGAGGACTTCCCGCACTCTGCCCGGGCATTGCCTCACCGGTCATCGCGCCAAAGTCCACATAAATCACAGTGTCCCCGACGGTGAAGCCCGCATCTGCACCACAGCGCTCTACCGTCAATTCGGCAGTGGCTTTCTGCCCGCTGACCACCGCTTCCGCTGTGCCGAGCTTTACGCCTTGTCCGCCGATCTCCCCCATCCAGAACGTAGCTGTGCCATTGGATGTACCCGCAGGTACACGCGCCACCGCCGTGATCTTCAGCCCGTCTGCGAAAGTAAGCTCACTTGCGGACAAAGTCACTTGGATCTGGGCATCTGTAACAGGGGCGTTTCCTGCCGGCTGCGTCCCCTTCCACTGACCGTAATTATAAATCGTACCCTGGTTTTTCACTACGCCGTTGTTCTGCACCTGAACCGATTTTGCAACGGTTAAACTGGCGTTCTGTGAGATGGTCAAAGTCTCTCCCTTGTCAATCGTCAGATTCTGCGAAAGAATCGGCGTACCGTACACCGTGCCGGCCTCTTCTTCAAACAGAATGCCGTTCCAACCGGATGTATCTTTTTTGCAGATAATTTCCTGCGTACGTGCCACACCCTGGAAAGAGGCATCCAAACCGAATGTTCCGGTTCCGTCAATCATCCCGGCATCCAGTGCACCAGTCCCTGAAAGCAGAAGCCGGGCTTTTTGACCAACATCTGCTCCTTCATTCAGAAGGTTTGAACCGGACAGTGAACAGGTCACGCTGGCACCGTCTTCCACTGCCAGCGCAAAGGTATCCGCCTGATCGATCGAGATGCTCACGTCTTTCAGCACGAGCTCCGCCTGTACTCCATCCGCCACGCAAATCGCCGCTTTGGGCGCATCTGCCAATGCATTTTCCAAAGAACCTTTCCAAGTTCCCGTTATCTCGTAAGAACCATTTTCGCTGATAACCAGCTGACCGTTTTCATCTTTCTGCACGCCAGCCGTATTTCCTGTAATACTCAATCCGTTTTCCTGGATCGTTTTGGGCTGATCCGCCCAGGCCGCAGTTCCCAGGCAGGCCGCAAGCATCATGCCCGCCGCCAACGCAGCCGCTTTTTTCATCCAGCTTTTCACCATACGACACATCCCCTTTCCAAGAGCGTCTTTCTACTTATAATACGCGACAATCTTCGATTTTCTTTCAAACGCTGTAAAAGAAAGAAATGCTGGCATGACAATAGCATACCAGCATTCTGTATCCAAACTTTATCCGCGCTGGGCCAAAGGCACGTATTCAACCCGTTCGGACACATTCATATAAGCCGGACGGATGATTTTTCCTGCATTGATCAGCTCTTCAATGCGATGCGCGCTCCAGCCGGCAATACGGCTGATGGCAAAAATCGGAGTATACAGTTCCAGCGGAAGGTCCAGCATACTATACACAAAGCCGCTGTAGAAGTCAATGTTGGCCGCCACGCCTTTGTAAATGCGCCGCTCTTCCCCAATCACTTTCGGTGCCAGCCGCTCCACCGCGGCATACAGTTCGTATTCTTCGTGGCGCTGCTTGGCATTGGCCAGATCTTCTACGAAATGGCGGAACACATTGGCACGGGGATCGCTGAGCGAGTAGACCGCATGGCCCATTCCATAAATCAGGCCAGCCTTGTCAAAAGCCTCTTTATGAAGCAAAGCGCGCAGATAAGCTTCAATCTGCTCTTCGTCCTTCCAATCTGTGACAGTTGCCTTCATATCCTCGAACATCTGCACCACCTTGATGTTCGCGCCGCCGTGCTTGGGTCCCTTCAGGCTTCCCAACGCCGCAGCGATGGTGGAATAGGTGTCCGTACCCGAAGAGGTGACCACATGGGTGGTGAATGTGGAGTTATTGCCGCCGCCGTGTTCTGCATGCAGCACCAGTGCCAGATCAAGAATTCTTGCCTCAAGCTCGGTGTACTTGGAGTCCGGACGCAACGTGTAGAGAATGTTCTCCGCCGTGGAGAGCTCCGGCTGCGGATTGTGAATGTACAGGCTGGCATCCTTCACATAATGATTGTACGCCTGATAGCTGTATACTGACAGCATGGGGAACAGTGCAATCAGCTGCAGACTTTGCCTCAGCACATTATCGATGCTGTTGTCGTTGGCGCGTGAATCGTAGCTGTACAGCGTCAGCACACTGCGCGCCAAGGTGTTCATCATGTCTGCGCTGGGCGCTTTCATGATGATATCCCGCACAAAGTTGGTGGGAAGCGAACGGTAAAACTCCAGCTGTTTTGTGAATTCTTCCAGCTGTTCTTTGGTGGGCAGCGTTCCAAACAGCAGCAGATATACGGTTTCTTCAAAACCAAACCGTTTTTCCTTGATAAACCCGCGAACGATCTCCTCTACGTCTACACCGCGGTAAAACAGCTTTCCTTCACAGGGAGTCTTAACGCCATCCACCACTTTGAACGCCATGATCTCGCTGATTTCCGTAAGGCCGGTCAGCACGCCGTTTCCGTTCAAATCCCGCAGGCCGCGCTTCACGTCATACTTGGTGTACAGTTCCGGATCGATCCGGCCGTGCTCCTGGCATTGCTTGCTCAACGCCTGAATTTCGGGTGTAATTGCAGAATAATCGATGCTCTTGTCGATGGGCATTCTGATCGCCTTCCTTTCCTCTCATCCTCTTCTAAATCAATCTATATTAAATTTTATTATAGCACAAAATACAGCGGCATTTGTTAATTTTTTTACAACATTTTCGCCTTTATGACGGGCCAGCGCCAAGAATTCGAATCGCACTGGACGTTCCGAGCCTGTCCGCCCCCAACGCAACGAACCGTTCCATATCCTCGCGCGTACGAATTCCGCCTGCCGCCTTGATCTTGCAGCGCCCGCGCACTTTCTCTGCAAACAGTGCAATGTCCGCGAAAGTGGCTCCGCCTGTGGAAAAACCGGTGGACGTTTTTATGTAGTCTGCGCCTGCCTCGCATACTACGTCGCACATAACGCCCTTTTCTTCTTCTGTCAAAAGGCAGGTTTCCACGATCACTTTGAGCGTATGTTCTCCGACCGCCTGTTTCAAAGCTCGGATCTCATTTCGCACATAGTCAATGTCACCCATTTTCAGGCGGCCGATGTTGATCACCATGTCAAATTCGCTGCACCCGTCTGCCAACGCCTGCTGGGCCTCGGCGATTTTGGCCTGTGTCGTGGTGGCTCCCAAGGGAAAACCAATCACCGTGCACACCGGTACACGTCCCTGCAAATAGTCACAGGCCTGCCGGACATAGCACGGATTGATGCACACCGATGCGGTGTGAAACCGGACTGCCTCATCGCACAAATTTTGGATCTGCTCCCAAGTTGCCTCCGGTTTGAGCAGCGTATGATCTACTTTTTTAAACAATTCCTCTGCGTTCATCATTCTTTCCCCCTCGCAATTATAAAAGAACCGGCGGTTCAGGCACAGCCTGAAAATACCGCCGGTTTTTGTCATCCGACCTGCTGCAGGACCACTGCCGACAGCGGAAGTTCCGTGACCGCAACGGGATTGCCTTCCCCGTTGGTATCCTTCACGATCCCTGTGGCGATATTTCCTGTATTATTCGCCAGAGCGGCATAAACCGCATCGTAGTCCTTTTGCGTGAATGTATCGAATTTAGAAGTCTCCATGGAAAGCTGCACGCCGTTGTTCGACGCATCGTAAACCATTGTCTGACCGCCCTGCAGCTGCTCATCGTAAGCAGCAGCAATCATATTGTAAACTGCCGTGCTCAAATTTTTGGTTGCACTGCTCAAAATCACATCGGACTGCGCAGACCAGTCTACATCCGCCCCGATCACTTTTGCTCCGACATTTTCCGCTGCCTTGATGACGGACTGCGTCATGGTTCCTCCGCAGGCAAAAATGCATTCGGTGCCTGCTCCGTACCAGCCGGCCGCCAGAGACTGCGTGTCATTGCTTTCCTCAAAACTGCCTGTATACGCATACTGAACAGTGACAGACCCGGCTGCCATTCCCATCTGCTGCGCAGCATATTCCGCGCCCTGAACAAACCCATAGCCATAACGCACAATGCCGGGCTGCGCCTTTCCACCCAAAAAGCCGAGCTGCGTCATTCCCTCTTTTACCGCGGCATACCCCGCCAGGAACCCTGCCTGTTCTTCGGCAAAAACCACGCCCACGGCGTTTTGTGCATCCGAAGCAGCTTCGGTGCCATCAAACGGGTCCCCGTCCAAAAGGATAAAGACCACATTCGGATATTGCGCCTGTGCGGCGGCCACCGCATCTTTCATTTCATACCCCACCGCAACGACCACCATTGCCCCGCCTTTTACGGCCAGGTCAATGGCGTCCGAATAAGCCTGCGTGGTTCTCTCCACCGGTTTGTATGAAAGTTTGGAAATGCTCATTTCCTCGGCGTATTTTACCAGGCCTTCCCATGCGCCCTGATTGAATCCCTGATCTGTCACTTCACCGCCGTCAGTGACAAGTGCCAACTCCGCTTTCTGGGACCCGCAGCCCGCCAGAACCGTCATCGCCAAAGCAATGGCCAGCACGCATGCCAGCAGTTTTTTCATAGCGTCAGCTCCTTTTCCGCGTTTTGGGCAGCGCGGCAAAATCAAAACACCCGCCACGTCGGGCGGAGGCAACTACAGATAGTATAACAAAATTACAAAAAGATTGCAATCCCGGCCACTTTTTTGTGACCAGTGGCAATCAGCGAACTTTTTCGGGTCCAAATCCCAGTGGAAGCAGCTGTCCCAATGTACAGCGCGTAAAATGCTCTTCGTCCCGTGCCAGAAGCACCAGAAGATCTTCTTGGCAAAACTCGTACAGAGCCTGGCGGCACACTCCGCAGGGAGAGGGCTGTGCGTCCGCCCAATCTTCCTTTCCGCCCACGACCGCAAGTGCCCGAAAAGAACGGCGTCCTTCACTGACCGCCTTAAACAACGCCGTTCGCTCGGCGCAGTTTGTCGCAGAGAAACTGGCGCACTCCACATTGCATCCGGTGTAGATCGTTCCGTCTTCTGCCAAAAGTGCCGCCCCCACCCGAAAGCCGGAATAGGGTGCGTATGCATTGTTTCGCGCAGCAAGCGCCGCACGGATCAACGCCTGCTCATCCACCTTCATTGCTCATCCTCCAGCACACTGCCCAGCGCCAGCTTCATCATCTGTGTGAAACTCTGTTCCCGCTGAACCGGCGTCGTTTCTTCATGAGAAACAAAGCTGTCGGAAATAGTCAGCACACAAGCAGCGTTTTTTCCCGTGACGCGGGCATTGTGAAACAGTGCAAAGCTCTCCATCTCCACGGCCAGGCACCCTTTTTCTCTGCGCAGCTTTTTCCAATAATCCGGGTCATCTGCATCCCGATAGAACACATCACTGGAATGGATCACGCCTTCCAAAAGCGGAATCCCCAGTTTTTTGGCACTGGCACGCAGACGCTGATTCAGAACAGGCGAAGGGATCATGGTATCGCCTGCTGTTCCGTTTTGCGTCTGCGCATAACTGGACTCGGAATAGGCGGCTGTCGCCAGCACCACATCAAAAATCTTCGCCTCGGCAGCATAGGCCCCGGCAGACCCTACGCGAATGATGTTTTCCACGCCGTATTGAGCGAACAGCTCCCAGGAATAGATACCGATGGATGGCATCCCCATTCCGGAACCCATCACCGAAACAGGCACACCTTCATACGTGCCCGTGTAGCCCAGCATTCCGCGCACCTGCGTCACCAGACGAGGTGCCTGCAAAAAGTTTTCCGCGATAAACTTTGCCCGAAGAGGATCGCCCGGCATAAGAACGGTGCTGGCAAAGTCCCCGGGATTTGCCGCGTTGTGAGGTGTCGCCATTATCATCCACTCCTTTTTACTCCAAATACAATGTTCGAATTCTTTGCAAGGTATCTGCATTCACGCCGCATTCGGCAGCGAGATAATCTTCAAAACGCGGGTATTTTTGCGCAATGGTGCCCAGCGCCCGTTCCATACTCTGGCGCTGCACGCCTGCTGTTACCGCCGCCAGCTCCTTCGCGCGTTCCGGCGAAAAGAAACGTTTCAGCAACTGTTCCACCTGATGGCGCGATTTCGGGCGGCAAGTGTTGGTGACCAGATAATCCTGAATGACCGTTTCCCGGTCCACTCCCAGCGCAAGCAGAATCAGTGCCGCACCGATACCGGTTCGGTCTTTTCCCGCGCTGCAGTGAAAATAAACGGGGACCTTTTGTTCTGAAAGAATCCGGAACAGCTCCACATAGGCGCTGTTCTGAAAGGGCATATGCGCATAGCCGCCGTCCACTTCACGAAGCATTTCGGACACGGTCTGTTCCCCGCCGGCAAAAATTGCTTCAATGTCGAAATCCACGTCCCGCCCCTGTGCATCGCGCAGCGCCGAACGACTGATGTACTCGACCCCTTCCAAAACCGGATCCGGTGCGTTCCGCCGTTCGCTTTCCGAGCGCAGGTCCAGCACAGTTCGAATTCCCAGACTCGCAAACAAGGCACGGTCTTCCGGCAGGCGGATATCACACAGTGCCGGACCGCGAAAAAACACACCGTGCTTTACTTTTCTGCCGTCCTGGGTACGGTAACCGCCCAGTTCCCGAACGTTTTCACATCCGACAAATGGAAGCGGAGAGCCCGGACGTTCTGTTTCATTCATATGATGTTCCATTGTCCATTTACTCCTGTTCTTTCAATGTGCCGTCCGCATAGGCGGCCACCAGCCGCTTCAGATCCTCGATCTGGTCCTGAAGGCGCAGGCCCTCATCGGTGTCTTCCACATAAACACGCCGCTCGCTGGTCTCAAATACGTTTACTGTGGAGAGAATGTCTGCATTTTCGCGAATGGCCTTCTGCGTGGTTTCAAAGGACCCGTGACTGCGCAGCGACAGTCCCCGGCTGGAAAAAACCAATGTGTACCCCGCGATACCGGTACGCTTGTGATAGGCCTTGCAGAATCCGCCGTCGATCACAATCAGCCGCCCGCCCGCTTTTACGGGCTTTTCGCCGTTTTTCGCCCGCACCGGCACATGTCCGTTTACAATGTGCCCGTGGGCAGGGTCCAGCCCGAAATTCTCAAAAATGCGCAAAACCGCCGCCTCAGCCACTGCTGTATCGTCGTTTTCCACCCAATAATAATACGGATCTTTTTGTTCCGCATAACTTTCTTCTTCGTCCAGAAAGAAATGCTCAAAATTCGCCATTTTATAACGCCCGAAAATGGGCGACCGGCGACCGCACCACAGGTACCACAAAAAGTCCTGTCCTTTTCGGCGTGCTTCGCTGCCCGGCGGAGCAAAATACCCCTGCCGGGCCATCCGCTCGCAGTAATCCATAAATTCTCTTCCGCAATAGGTTTGGCCATCCATAAAGACTTTTGCAAGCTGCCCGTTTTCATCAAAAGGAATGGCTCCATGGAACAGAAGGTTGTGGTTTTCGATTTTATACACGCTGCCGTTGGCATACAGGAACCGCACATGCCGCGCCAGGCGCTCGCTTTCCGTAAAGCTCTGGCACAGCTTGTCCATCACTTCCTGTTCTCCCTGGGTCAGCCGAGAGGGATGGGCCGGGTCCACTGTGGGGAAATCGCAGTCGCGCATTCGGTAAACCTTTCCGTCCACTTCCACTGTCTGCGTGACAAAATTCACTTTTTCCAGCAGTGCGCGATCCAGCATTCCAAAATCCGGATTTCTTCGCACCACCTGGCACTCCAGCTTGCACAAAATGACCGCGATCGCTTTGTGCATGCGTGCCACACGCGCAAGGTCTTCGGCGGAATATCCACCGTCATTGACCAGCTTGGGCCAAAAAGCAGACACATCCGTATGCCGGTAAACTTCCTCGGCAAACAGTGCCAACGGACGCAAATTCAAGCCGTAGCCGTCTTCCAGCGTTTCCAGATTGTTGTAACTGAGCGACACATGAATGACACTGGCAATGCAGACAGCGCTGCCCGCGGCGGCCCCCATCCACTCCACGTCATGGTTTCCCCATTGAATATCCACGGCATGATGGGCCATCAATTCGTCCAAAATGATATCCGGACGTGCGCCGCGGTCGAAAATATCTCCTACAATATGCAGTTTGTGTACGGCAAGGCGGCGAATCAATTCGCACATTGCCGTAATAAACGCATCCGCCCGGCCATTGTCGATGATGGCCGACAGGATCCGCCCGTAATAGAGATCCTTATCGTGATCTTCAAAATGCGCGTGAAGCAGTTCGTCGATAATATAAGAAAACCCTTGCGGCAGGCGCTTGCGGACATAGCTGCGCGTATATTTGGAGCTCATCAGCCGGCAGACATCAATCAACCGATAAAGTGTCTGGCGGTAAAATTCATTTAAGTCTTTCTGCGCTGGCTTCAGCTGTGCAAGCTTCTGCGCCGGATAATAAATAAGGGTGGCAAATTCCGCCCTCTCCTGTGCAGAAAGCCGATCTCCCAGAACCCGGTCCACCTTTTCCCGAATGACCCCCGAGGCACTGGAAAGAATGTGTGTGAACGCCTCGTACTCCCCGTGAAGGTCACTCATAAAATGTTCGGTGGGTTTCGGGAGTTTCAAAATGGCCTGCAGGTTGATAATTTCCTGTGTGGCAGCCGCTGTGGTCGGATAATCTCGAGCCAGCAGCTTCAGAAACTTCTGCTGTGGTGTATCCATGCTCTTTCTCCTTTCAGCGAAGAGGGCTTCCGCACCGGCCGCAGAACAGCGCGTCCTCGCTGACCGGATTTCCGCAGCGAGGGCAGACACGTGCCCCGCCGCTCATTCCAAAGCCATTGTTTTTCCCGAAATAAACAGCGACCCGCCGGGAGCGCCGAAAATACAAAAGCCAAATCACATTGCGAAGAATATCCAGAAAAACGGTCGGTACAAAAACAATCGGATCTTCCATGCGAATCAGAAGGAACAGGTCCAGAATCGTCAACAGCACCACCAGAACAATCAAAACCTGCCAGTAGGACGGACGCCTGCCCACCACCTGATAAATCAGCGCGCCCTGCGCCACCATGCAGGCCACGGTCAGCGTCGTTCCCACAGGGTCCAGCTGCACACCCGAAGTGAGTATCTGCAAAAGAGAGATCACGTTCATTCCCAAGCCGAAGCTCAGAGTAACGGTAAAGAACAAAAGCCATCCGCCCAGTCGCTGATAATCCCTTTGTGGCATGATACCACTCCTTTTTGATTTTATAATGTTCTTATTGTACCACATCGCGTGATTTTATGATACACTTAGAGCAGAAAACCCGCGCGCCTGTTCGCCGCGCACACAAAGGAGCCTTTTCATGCAAATCCCCACTCATTGCACACTTTGCCCCCGCGCCTGCGGTGCGGACCGCACCCAGGCCCTGGGAGTCTGCGGCGGCGGACGGCAGGTGCGCCTTGCCCGCGCGGCGCTTCATTTTTGGGAAGAGCCCTGCATTTCCGGCACCCGCGGATCCGGGACCGTGTTCTTTTCCGGCTGCCCGCTGAAATGCTGTTACTGCCAAAACTTTACCATCAGCGCGCAAAATTTCGGGCGTGAAGTCTCCACCCGGACATTGGCGGATATTTTTCTTCGCCTGCAGGAACAGGGGGCGCACAACATCAACCTGGTCACTGCAGGGCACTATCTGCCCTGGGTGCTGGAAGCGCTGAATCTGGCCGGACCGGGCCTGACCATTCCCATCGTGTACAACACCGGCGGGTACGAAACCGCCGAAGCGCTGCATGCGCTGAAAGACGTGGTGGACATCTGGCTCACGGACATCAAATACGTTTCTTCCGCTCTCAGTGCAGAATACTCCGGTGCACCGGACTATTTTGAAGTGGCGTCTGCGGCAGCGCGAACCATGTGCCGGATGGCCGGGCCGCCTGTGATGGAGAACGGTCTTTTAAAAAGAGGTGTGATCGTGCGCCATCTTGCACTTCCCGGCGCAATGGCCGACACCCGTGCCGTGCTGGAGTTCATGGCGACGGAACTGCCTAAGGGCGGATTTCTGACCAGTCTCATGAGCCAGTACACGCCTTTCTACAAGGCACGAGAGCATAAGGCGCTGAACCGTCGCATCTCCACCTATGAATACCGGCAGGCGGTGAATCTTGCAGTGGAACTGGGTCTGACCCAGGGCTATATGCAGGAAAAAAGCAGCGCCAAAGAAGAATATACGCCTTCTTTCAACCTGGAGGGCGTGGAGGACAAAACATGAAAAAAAAGAAAATCCTTATGCTGACCACCGGCGGCACCATCGCTTCGGGACCTACGGAAAACGGACTTTCACCCGTGCTCAGCCCGGACGAACTGCAAAGCTACATCACAGAATTTCGGGACGTGTGCGAACTGGAATGTCAGGCGCTCTGCAGTCTGGACAGCACCAACATCACCCCTGCTCACTGGCAGATGATCGTCCGGGCCATTCGTGACCGCTATGACGACTGTGATGCATTTCTGATCTGCCACGGAACAGACACCATGGCCTATACGGCCGCGGCGCTTTCCTACCTGGTTCAGGATGCGCAAAAGCCCATTTTGATCACTGGCGCACAGCGCTCGATCCTTCTGGAAATCACTGACGCCAAAAAGAATCTTCGTGACAGCATTCTTTTTGCCTTGGACGAGCGCACCAAAGGTGTAAATCTTGTCTTTGACGGAAATCTGATCGTCGGGACCCGTGCCAAAAAGACATCCAGTTTCAGTTACAACGCTTTTTCCAGCATCAACTTTCCTGCCCTGGCCCGCATTCAGAACGACCGGGTCATCTATTATGTACCGCCCTGTCCTGCTTCGGGGCCGGTGCGGTTCTACGATCAGCTGAATCCACGCCTGTTTTTGCTGAAGCTGACTCCGGGCATTTCGCCGGATATCATCCCGCTGATTGTCCGCCTGTACGACTGCATTTTGGTGGAAAGCTTTGGAGTGGGCGGTCTGCCAGACAGCATTCTGGACCCGTTGTGCTCCGAACTTGCACGCTATGAACCGCACAAAAAAGTTCTGGTGATCACCACACAGGTCACCTATGAGGGCAGTGCCGTGGACACCTACGAAGTGGGGCGCCGGGTCCACAACCGTGTTCCCTTCCTGGAGACCCGGGATATGACGCTGGAAGCTGCATACACCAAGCTGATGTGGATTCTGGGCGGAAAAATCTCTTCCTGGAACGAACTGGAAACCGCTTTTTATTCTCCCATCAACTACGATCTTTCCTTTTAAAATAACAGGGGCCTTCTGCCATTGCAGAAGGCCCCTGTTTTCATGCCGCCGGAATGCTTTGCTCAAATTCCAGATTGTCAAACCCTGTCAATTCCTGTGTGGCGCTCTCGCGGGGATAGTATTCCACTTTCACCTGATCGCCCTCTCTTGTCAGCGCAAGCTCGTCGGAAAGACTTCCCTGTACGCTGAACAAAAGCTGCGGCTCTTCGGCCAGCACCAGATAATAAGCAGTTCCCGTCGGGTTGTACTCGCTGCCGATGCGAAGCACCGTTCCCGTCAGCTGCTCCTTCTCGGTACTGACATTGCCCACCAGCTGACCGGCCGGGCTGGACTGAATGGCTTTTTCATAATTGAGCCGCGCCTCGCTGATGCTCTCGCCCACCGCCACGGTCTGATAATCCTCAACCGACACGTAGGCATACTGCTTGATCAGTCCCTCGGTGTCCTTCAGCGTCATAAAATAAGTCGGCACACCGTTCATATTCACGATCAACGGGAAAGCAGCCTGGTAACCGTACTGCTGCACCTTGCCCTGTGCCGACTGCTGCGCCGCCATTTCCGTAGCGCCGCTGATTCGATACAAACGCGGTTCTTTGGTCACCATGTCCACCATTACAAACCCGATGGCGCTCTCGTCCGCGCCAACGCTGGTCAGGCCAGTGAACAGATAACATCTTCCGTCGTTGTAAATGATCGTCTGGCCGGGCGAAGTCCGGTATTTGTCCTTGTCGCTGAAGTTCAAATATCCGTGCACATACTCGCCTTTGTTGTTCAGCTGCGTCATGATAAAGTCCTCGGGCTGAACACGGTCCACCCATTCCGGCAGCTGATCGATGGCATATGTTTCACTCTCGCCGGTGGCACAGTCAAGCACCACCGCGCCGGTCGCCTCCGGAAGCGAGAATCCCCGCAGATACCGGTAGGTGGTAATAACCCAATACGGCCGCCCGGTGTCGTCCAGCTCAAAGCTGTAGTCAGTCAGTCCGGTAAAAGGCGCCGCAGTGAAGCGGGCATAGAACAGAAGGTTCTGCCACAGATATGCGCCCGGCTGGTATTTGATGCTGTACCCATCCACGTACTCCACATCCTGTGGATTGGTGGCCGACACCGTCACATAACCCGGCGTTCCGCTCATATTGGTCAGCCATTTGAACAGCCCGGAATGATACGTCGGCACAGCCCACAGAAGCTCGCCGTTCACCTGCTGCAGTGTCGGTTCTCCCAACACTACCTGGCTGCCCAAGCTGGGCCGCTCGCCCAGCTTTTTATCCGCCAGCTTTTTGGCCATCTCCTCATCCACAATGGGAAGTTGGCTGACGTCCACTGTGTCGAAATCTTCGGCAAAATTCATTTCTTTCAGTTCCGGCATCTGATCACGGAACGCATTCACCTGAAAAAGAACAGATGAACCGATGCTTACCAGCGCAAACGCGCCCCACAGGATGCCCACGATCACAAATGGCCAGCGGCGGAACTGTGCGTGGCGCACGAACGAGATTCGAACGCCGCCTGTCCCCTGCTGCATGACAAACCGACCGATTTTGTCCACTGTAAAAATCGCGAACAAAAGTGTAAAAAGCACACAGTATGCGAATGCCGCTTCGGGATACAGCGGGTTCAGGTTCATGTGATTGAGCAACACATAAACAGCGAACAACGCCACCACCAGCGCCGCCGCTTTGCTCTTCCAATGTTTCAAAAAAATGCCTCCTCTGTCAAGGATGGTTTCGAAGCGTTTGCTTCAATGATAAGTATTATACCGTCCCTTACAGAAAAGCGGAAGAGGAAATCGTCAATTTTTTGTCAAGACTTCGCCTTGTTTTTGAAATGTCTCTTTCAACACCTGGTGAAATGCCTGATGCAGACCGGTAGCGGCCAGACCGCTGAACATTCCCTGCAGCAGCACCAGCGGAGAGAGTTCTCTGCCCATCCATACCGCCAGCACCGCCCCCAGCACCGCGCACACCGTAGGGATATACTTGTGGCCGGTATCTGCGATCCAGCGTTTCAGAACAGTTCCCACGCACAGACAGATGCCTGTGATAACCGGAATCAAATAATCCGACAGAAATGACAACTCCATCTCGATCCCTCCTCATGATCACTGCTACTATCATAAGCTTTTCGCCCGGATTTTATGCCGCCCTCTCTTTTTCAGGCACAGACCAAGCCGAGGACTGAGCCCCGAGAGAATCTCGTTGGTGATGGTGCCGCATCTGCAAGCCAGTTCTTCCGCGCGAATCTCCTTTGCGCCGTCCTTTCCGATCAGCGTCACCACATCGCCGGTACACACGCCGGGGATTCCGGTCACATCCACCAGCATTTGATCCATGCACAAGCGTCCCACCATAGGCGCATATTCTCCCCGTACCAGAACACGGCCGCCCCGCTGGGGCAAAATGCGGGGGATCCCGTCCGCGTAGCCGATGGTCACTGTCGCCAGAATCGTTTTCCGTTCTGCTTCAAATGCAAGGCCGTAGCCCGCCACATCACCTGGCTGCAGACAGCGAACCGTCGCTACGCGGGCGCGCAGTGTTAAAACCGGGCACAGCGGCACGGGATTTTTCCCGGCAAACGTTCCGCTGTAAACCCCGTACAATGCAATACCGGCACGCACCCAGGAGCAGGAAATCGCCGGCTGATTCAAAATGCCGTAACTTGCCTGCAAGTGCACTTCGCCCGGATCGATTCCTTCTCTGCGAAGCTGCTGAATCGTTTTCCAAAACAAATTCGTCTGCTGTTCCGTATACATTTGCTCGGGCGTTGTCGTTCCGTCTGCAGCGCAGAGATGCGAAAACACCCCCTCTATCCGGAGCCCCGACATGTGAAAAATACGGCGTATGGCAGGAAGATCCTGCGCCGGTACCCCCAGCCGGTGCATGCCCGTATCCAAAGCCAGATGTGCGCGCACCGGCCATCCGGAAGCCGAAAGTGCCGCCGCATGCGCTTCGTCGACCACTGTCTGCGTCAGGCGCCAGCGTGCCAGCAAAGGCGCCTGCGCGGGGTCGGTATAGCCCAAAATCAGAATGCGGCCCCGAATGCCTGCGCGGCGCAGCGCAATTCCTTCGGACAGACATGCCACTGCCCATCCGGTCACTCCTGCTTTCTGCAGCGTTCTTGCCACCAAAACAGCTCCGTGACCATATCCGTCGGCTTTTACCACCGCCATCACCGCACTTCCCGCCTGCTCTTCCAACGCGCAGACGTTGTGCACAAGCGCTTTCCCGTCAATCTCCCTCCAGGCACGCGCACCGCACGGAATCGACCGCGGCTTCAGCCTCATCATGCACACTGCTCCTGCAAAGCTGAGAAGCGCAACCGCGCTGAAATGAACCAAGCTGTTTTCTACCAGAAGGACTTGCACACCGCACAGTTTTGCCGCTCCGCGCACCGCAACAATGCACCAGGGATGGATGATGTAGACCCACATGGAGCACGTGCGCATCGGCCGACTTTGCCCCCTGTTCCACGCAAGCAGTGTTCCGAACAAAAAAAGCATGCACACCGGCAAGAGAAGATACATACTGTCGTGGCGCTGTACCCCCAAACCGTGCAGCCACAGCGCTTCCACGCTCATGGCAGTCAGCGAAACAACAAAACCGACTGCTCCCGTTTTTCGATTCAACTTCGGGCAAAACATGCCCAGCAAAAGGAACAGCGGAGCGAAAAACAGGCCGTTTCTTGTGTAGCCAAACAGCGTGAAAACACCCTTGTAAAACGCATGGACTGCCGGGAAATCAGCTAAAAAGCCGTAATAACTGTCTCCGCCCAGGCCAATGAGATACAGCAGCCCCGCTGCGCAAAAGGCCGGAATTGTTCCCAGCTTGCGAAGCAGGCATACCAGCGGTACCCCCAGCAGCACTGCCGGAAAATACCACAAGTGATAAAAGGTTCCTTCCAGCAGGAACTTTCGCATCCAATCCAACGCTGAAAATGTTCCCGCGTACCAGTTTAAAGGCAGATACAGCAGTGCAGCACCCGCATAGAGCAGCAGCGTCCGCTGCCAGAAACGCCGGGGCGTCTGCCCCAGAAAGCGCCCCGTTATCATGAAGAAAAAAGGAACCGCTACACGGGCCAGCACGCGGGTAAACCAGAAGTCCCCCAAATCACTGACCGAAGCCAAAGGCGACGTGTGAATCGCAATCACCAAAACCGCAGCCGGAATGCGAAAGGCATCCAGTGCAGGGAACTTTTTTTCGCTCATGCCCGCCACCTCCAGACGGTCAGGATAAAGCCGCCGCAGTTATCTCCGGACACTTGTACCAGGCCGTCGGGCACGTCCGCCACGGTTTTCGCACCGCTTTCCGGAACGTAAAATACCGTTGCCTGCACGCCGCCGAGCTCAAGGTTTACCGGTCCCTGTTTCAAAAAATCTGAATACTCCTCAAGGCACAGATCCCGGCTCTCCAAAATCTGCGCATGGGGCGCTCCCACATAACGAAAATGCCAGGGTTCTTCCGCAATTCCGGTTTGCTGCCGCTTATGCGCGCGGTATCGCTGTACAAATCCCCAGCGCACCGACTGCGTGCGAAAAGCCCGGCACACTCCCTCCTGCGGAAAATCCGGACGGATAAAATCAATGGACTCCGCCGCTTTGCCCAGATCGATGGCCAGACCGGTCTGATGCTCGCTGCAGCCGGGATGAGCTACATAACTCTCGGTGAAGCAGGCGCCTTCTTTGCGCATGGTGTCATCCCATATCTTTTTCTGTTCCTGCGCACTGCGCCATCCGGACACCGGAACAATGGTTTCCCGGCCGCCCACCAGGCGGACACACTCATTGAAAGCAGCGGCAGCATGCCGCTCCATCTGCACGCCGTTTCCCACATTTATCAGTTCGATTTTTTGTGAAGAGCGCAGCGGATGCTGCCGGTTGACCACCAGCAGCGTGCCCTCCCGCACCTGTTCGCGCAGCAATACCATCCGTCTCATCTTTCCAGCCCCAGTTCCACCAGATTGCCTACTAAAGCGTCAAATTCGATTCCCGCGCCCTTCATCATATTGGGATACCGACTGTGTGCGGTAAAACCGGGGATCGTATTGATTTCATTGAATACGATTCGCTTGTCCGGGGTGAAGAACAAATCCACACGGGCAAACACACGGCACCCCAGCGCCCGGTACAACGTTCTGGCTGCCTGCTGCACCCGACAGGTATCTTCTTCTGACAGCCGGGCCGGACAGTGGATCTGCGATGTTTTCAGCGTATATTTTTCCTCATAATCAAAGAATCCGCCAGACAGTTCAATTTCATCCACAAGGCCGGTGAACAGTGTTTCATTTCCCATCACCGCGCAGCCTACCTCGAACCCTTTTATTTCCTGCTCCAGCAAAATCCGGTCATCGTGCTCAAACGCGGCGTTTACCGCCTGGTGCAGTCCATCCGGACCGCTTACACGGGTGATGCCGAACGAAGAACCGGAGCGAACCGGCTTTACAAACAAGGGCCATCCGATTCGAAGTGCCGCGCGTTCGATTTCCGCAAAAGAAGCGTCCCGCCCAAACGCCGCGCTGGCCGGCACTTCGATCCCCGCCAGCGCCGCCAGTTTGTGGGCACGGTCTTTGTCCATACACAGCGCGCTTGCCAGTGTGCCGCATCCGACCAGCGGAATTCCCGCCAGTTCTGCCAGTCCCTGCACCGTCCCGTCCTCACCGTTTTTCCCGTGAAGCACCGGAAAAAGCACATCAAACGAAAAGTTCATGCGATGGTCCGCATCCACAATCAGCTTGTGCTCTCCCCGATTCAGAGAAAGTGTACAGGGACTGCAGAACAGCCGGTTGGCACACCAGCTTCCGTCAGCAATTTTTTCCAACGGGCCATGATAGTACAGCCACTCACCCTGCCGGGTGATGCCCACGCTCAGCGCCGCATAGCGGCGTGCGTCCAGATGGTTCAGCACAGCAAAGGCCGACTGCAGTGAAACCTCATACTCTGTGGAACATCCACCAAACAAAACAGCTACAACCGTTTTTTCCATTGCAAAAACTTCCTTTCAGCGCACAAAGGCGGCGCTTTGATTCGATGCCTTTATGGTATCAAATCAAAACGCCGCTTCTTTTTCAGCTTTCCTACTTCTTCAAAAAGAAATTCTTGCAAAAATCTTACAGGGTCGGATCCTGCATTGCCGCCGGGACTTGCCCATATGTCGCAAACGCGGTATACTGAGGATGTATTTTTACTTTGAACCGATTAGGAGGGACTGACAGTGAAACGGACAGACTATATTTCCTGGGATGAATACTTCATGGGCATCGCGCTTTTGAGTGCTCAGCGTTCCAAGGACAACTCCTCTCAGGTTGGCGCCTGTATTGTGAGCCGGGATAACAAAATTCTTTCCATGGGATACAACGGAATGCCCATTGGCTGCCTGGATGACGATATGCCCTGGGAGCGCGAGGGCGAGCCTCTGAAGACAAAATACATGTATGTATGCCACGCTGAATTAAACGCAATTCTGAACCATGCATCCGGAACCGGAAGCCTGCGGGGCGCACGCATTTATACCACGCTGTTCCCTTGCAACGAATGCGCCAAGGCGCTGATTCAGAGCGGGATCTCGAAAGTGATTTATTACAGCGACAAGTACGCGGACACAGATTCGGTCAAAGCATCCAAACACATGTTTAATCTGGTAGGCATTGAATATGAACCCTACCAGCCCACCGGCCGCAGTGTCACCCTTCCTTTATAAAAAAGAAAAGCTTCGGGTCCATCCGACCCGAAGCTTTTTTCTTTACAAACGTGCTTCGTTCCACTCTTCGTACAGCTTTTCCGCCTGTCTGGCCATCTGTTTCAGCTCTTTGTTGGGCCGTCCGCCGGCGCCCTGCACCAGCAGTTCCAGTTTTTTCACAGCAGTCATCAGCTCGTTGAAAGCAGCCAGCGCACGCGGATCCCTGCCAGCGGGCGCCTTCTGGCGCGCCACACCTTCGGTGCGCACCACAAAAGTCCCTCGGGCAAGGTCGTAAGAGGTTCCGCTGTAAGGCGCCATGGCCACATAGCCCAGTTCTTCACACAGGCAGCGAACAAACGCCACACAGCTTTCATCGTCGCCATGGTTGATGAAAACCTGCGCCGGTTTCGGTTCAAAATTGCCAAGCCAACGAATCAGGCCGTTTTTGTCCGCGTGGCCGCTGACACCGGCCAGCACCCGGATTTCGGCGTTCACCGCAATCTCTTCGTCAAAAATCCGAACATGTTCAGCACCTTCCACCAGCGCACGGCCCAGCGTTCCTTCCGCCTGATACCCCACAAACAGGATGGTGTTTTCCGCATGCCAGAGGTTGTGTTTCAGATGATGACGCACACGACCCGCATCACACATACCGCTTGCCGACAGAATCACCTTGGGCGCCAGGTCCAGATTGATTGCCTGAGAATCCTCTTTGGACAGGCTCATCTTCAACCCGTCAAACCACAGCGGATTGACGCCCTTTTCCAGCAGTGCGCGCGTTTCTGCATCCAGATTCTCCGCCGGGCACTGCATGAAAATTCCGGTTGCCTCATTGGCCAAAGGACTGTCCACATACACCGGGAAACCATCGTGCCCGTGAACGAGCCCTTTCTTCTTGATTTCCCGGATGAAATAAAGCATCTCCTGCGTGCGCCCTACGGCGAAAGACGGAATGACCACTGTTCCGCCCCGGTCAAAGGTCGTCTGCAAAATTTCAGCCAGCGAACCGATGTAATCCGGGCGTTCTCCGTGCAGGCGATTGCCGTATGTGGATTCCAGAACCACATAATCCGCCTCGCGCACAGGCTGCGGGTCATTGATGATGGGCTGGTTGATGTTTCCCACATCGCCGCTGAACACAATCTTTTTCTGAACATCCCCTTCGGTCAGCCACACTTCAATCGCGGAAGACCCCAGCAGATGACCGATGTCTGTAAAACGAATGGACACATTTTCAGAAACCTGAATCTGCTTTTCATACGGGCAGGGCCGAAACTGTTTCAGAACCCCTTCTGCGTCTTCAAGCGTGTAAAGAGGCTCCACCTCCTGCCGGCCGGCGCGGCGTGATTTCCGGTTTTTCCATTCGGCCTCGCTCTCCTGAATGTGCGCACTGTCCCGCAGCATGATCTCGCACAAGCTGTCCGTGGACTCGGTGGCGTACACCGTACCGCGGAACCCTTTTTTATACAGCAGCGGCAAATGGCCGGAATGGTCGATGTGCGCGTGGGTCAGCAGGATAAAATCCACGCGGGATGCCTCTACCGGAAGAGGTACGTTTTCAAACCGGTTGACTCCCTGTTCCATACCACAATCCACCAGAAATACCGTCTGGCCAACTTCCACGAGAGTACAGCTTCCCGTCACTTCATGAGTTGCTCCGATAAATGTGATCTTCATGCGCACACTCCTCCTTTTGGATTCATCTCTGTTTTTATTGTAACACGCTTTTTTCTGCTGCGCCATGGGCTGGACAACGCAAAAGGGCGGATTTCCATCCGCCCTTTTGCTTATTCATTCAAAAGATACCGTTCCACCGCCGCAGCGACGCCGTCTTCATCATTGGACAGCGTAATTGCGTCAGCCGCTGCTTTGGCCTCCGGCTGCGCGTTGGCCATGGCCACGCCCAGTCCCGCATACTGCAGCATGGGCATGTCGTTCAGCCCGTCTCCGCAGGCCATCAGCTGTTCCCTTTTCAGCCCCAGCTGGTTTAAAAGGCGCTCCAGTGCCGCACCCTTCTCAATACCCGGCGGCGTTGCCTCCATGAAAAACGGCTCCGAACGGAAAATGTTCAGCACACCTTTGAAACGCTCCTGCGCCACAGGCACAAGGCCGGCCAGATAGTCGCCCTCGCCGGTCAGCAAAAACTTTGTCACCGGGTAGGTGACTTCTTCTGCCAGGTCCTTCACACCGATGGCCGGGACATGATTGATGCGGCATTCCAGCTGAACGTATGGATCTTCGGGGCATTCCGTGACCACGCCCCGCTCGTTGTATGTCAACGCCACAATGCCGTTTTCACGGGCAAAGGCACACAGCGGTGCCACCACCTGCCGGGGCACCTGCTGCTGAAACAGCGTACACCCGGTCGCACAGTCGATGATCTGGCCGCCATTGTACGCCAGAATGTAGCCGCCGCGCTTGTCCAGCTCCAGCTGCCGGGCCAGCGGCCACACACCTACTGCGGGCCGCCCGCTGGCCAAAAGCACCTTTACGCCTTTGTCCATTGCTTTTTGCAATGCAGTCAGCGTGGCCGGAGTGATCTCCTTTTGGGAGTTGGTCAGCGTTCCGTCCAAATCCAATGCCAAAACACGATAGTTCATTCTTCTCCACACTCCTCTTCTCTTCGCGTCAGCGCCGGCCCCCATTGCTCCAGCAGCCGTTCCATGGACCAGGCCGCATTGGCCGGGCTGGTGCTCGGCAGACGAAGCACCTGAACGCCCGGCAGATGGTGATATTGCACACACAACCGGTAGGCGGTTGCACCGTTGCATACAATCCGCTCGATCGGCGCCTGCCGACACAGCCACGCAAGATCCGTCGGCACCACATCACGGATGCTTGCATCCGACGCGCCCGTGATAGTACAGCTTTCGATGGTATCCCAAAGCGCCAGATCATTGTCGCAGATAAGCCGCGTTTTCTGCTCAATGGTTTCCGGTATCGGCGCATGCATAAGCGCCGCCAGCATCGGCCAAAATCGATTTTGAGGATGCCCGTAAAAGAAGCCCTGCTCCCGGCTTTTGGGGCTCGGCCATGTTCCTACGATCAAAATGTTCGAACGGGCTGTATAGACCGGATCAAACGACATTTCTGCGCCCTCTTTACAAAAAGAATTCTTCAATGACTCTGGCTGCGCCATCCTGCGCTGCATCCGGCGCTACCAGATCTGCTGCCGCGCGCAGCTGCGCAACACCGTTGGCCATCGCCACCGCCGTTCCCGCCGTTTGGAGCAGTTCCAAATCGTTCAGACCATCTCCGAATGCCGCCACCTGCTGCCATGCGATTCCCCGTTCCGACAGAACGCTGTCCAACGCGCGTGCCTTGTTGGTGCCGGGGCGCAAAATATCATGATGAATGCCGTGGAACGGGACGAAACGAAGCCCCAAATAACCGTATTTCTTCTGAAAACCAGCGATATCACATTCTTGTAACAGCGCACTGGCCCCATAGGGCATACTTTGCAGATGACGCACCTGATCTTCCCCATCCAGCAAAAAATGATGGTTGTTCTGGTGCGGCTCCGCATAGCGGACAAAGGCCTCGTACTCCACATAGGCATGGTAGCCATCCTCAAAAATGAAATCCAGCGGAATCTCATAGTCTTCGCAATAATCTACCAGCGCATACATTTCCTCGTCGGTCATCCGGTTTTCATGCACCGGCGCACCGGTCCGATCTACGATCCAGTTTCCGTTGGCCGCCGCGAAGAGATCGGGGCGAAAGCCGCCCATCACCGCCTGCGCCGCAAACAACGCGCGTCCCGTAGCCACAATTACCAGCGTTCCGCGCTTTTGCAGCGCCTGCAGCGCGCTGACGGTGCGCCTGCTCAGCCGCGTCGCGCCCGCCGGCAGCAGCGTGCCGTCAATATCAAATATGGCTGCTTTGCAATTCATACGATTCCACCTTTCGCCGCAACAAGGAGTATACCAGAAAAAACGCCGGCGTACAAGCAAAAAGCGCCTCCGCGCGGACGCGGAGGCGTTTTGCCGTTTATTTTGTTTTGACGCCGCCGATGAAGATGTGCTCCGGATGCAGCGTTTCGTCCAGGACCAGCACATCGGCGCGCTTGCCCTCGGTAATGCTGCCCAGCTCTTCAAACAGGCCGATTGCCTTGGCCGGGTTGATGGTGGCAGCCTTCAGCGCGCTCTCCAGCTTCACGCCGAATTTCACCGCACGGCGGAAGCACTCTGCCAGGCAGGTGGCGCTGCCGGCAATGGTACCGTCTTCCAGCGTCGCCTTACCGTCCGTCATATAAACGGTCTGGCCGCCCAGAGAGTATACGCCGTTGGGCATGCCCGCTGCGCGCATGGAATCGCTGATCAGGCAGACGCGATCATCGCCGAACCACTTGAACACGCTGCGCACTACCGCCGGATGGAGATGGATTCCGTCAGAGATCATCTCCACGTGCGCTGCGTCGTCCGACGCAGCGCCCACCACGCCCGGGTCACGATGCGCAAACGGCGGCATGGCGTTAAACAGGTGGGTCACATGTGTTGCGCCGGCGTCAAAGGCGGCTTTGGCCTGATCGTAATTGGCCGTAGTGTGCGCAATGGAGACCACGCACTTTTTGCTGGCCTGCTCGATGAACGGCACAGCCCCGTCCAGCTCAGGCGCCACATCGATCAGCTTGATGTTCTGACCGGAGACCTCAAACAGACGGTCAAACATGTCGATATCCGGGTCCACAATGTACTTTTCGGCCTGAGCACCTTTTTTCTTCTTGGAGAAGAAGGGGCCCTCCATGTTGATGCCGCGCAGGACAGCGCCGCCGGTTTCCTTCCCCACATAGGGTTTTGCCACTTCGAAAATGGAGGTCAGGATCGGCTCATCAAACGCCATGGTGGTGCCGCAGAAACTGGTCACGCCTTCGCTGCCCAGGTACGCGCTCATGGTTTCAATGTGCTCGGCGCCACCGTCGCAGAAATCCGAACCCTTGGAACCGTGGATGTGAATATCCACAAAACCGGGAGTCACATATTTTCCCGTTGCGTCCAGTTCTTCATCCCCGTGCAGTGTGCCGGCCGGTGCCACCCGGACGATTTTTCCGTCCGCCAGTTCCACGTCTGCAGCTTCAAAGCGAGCATCCTGCGTAAACACAAGACCGTTTTTCAATATCATCATCATTCACTCCTGTTCGCTGATTTTTTACGAGTGCGATTTTCTACTTTCATTATATCAAAAAACAGTCTGTGTCAAATCCTTTTCAGCAAAAAGAGCCGATCGTGCTAAAAGTGCGCATCATTGCACACAAGGTTCCCCGGCTGTGCTCTCGGCATCCGTCCAGTCAATGGTATGCGCCATGACGCAAACCTTCATACGGCGCGATTTGCAGGTGCCCCGTCCGCATCCCTCGTCATCCGGGTCCTCGGGCAGAATAAACGTTACCGGCCCCACTTCAATATCCATGCAGCTCTCCTCAAAATGAGCCGGTACGGTGATTGCCTGGAAGCCCCGCTGTTTTTCCATGCCGGAGCAGTTCACTTCCGTCAGAATGATTCCCACCGCTACGCGCTTGCCGGGGCACACATTTTTCAGCGTCATCCGAAGCTGAAGCATCCGCCCCTGGTTGTGCAGTGCAATGTCGCCCAGATCGCAGCTGACGCGCTCTTCACAGGCCGGCATGCACAGCTCAATGGGCTCGCAATCGGGCTCGGGCTGCGGGCTTCCGCCTTCCACCACCACAGTAGGGTCGGGGAAACGCACGTCCTCACGGGCGTCATCGGTAAAGCGAATGATTTCGTTTACGGGAATAACCCCTGTAAAGGTTCCTTCATACCGCACGGTAAAGGTCAGCGAAGCCGTTTGCTCGCCGGTTTTCCCCAGCACCGGGATGCGCCAGTTCAGCGCGCGGGGCGAGAGTTGCATCACAGTTCCGAACTCCGGTGCAGCGATATCGATAATCACGAATCCTTCGCTGACAAGCTCTTCAATCAAAATGTTCTCCGCGCCCGGCTCGGAGATATCTTCTGCCACATCTTTAAACAGCTGCTCCAGCTCCGCCGGTGTGGGAGAAACCCGCACATATTTACTGGACGGAGTGGACGCCCATGCGCGCAGCGTCTCCTCGTTGATGCCGTCCGTTCCCACAAGACCAATGCAATAGATCTCCACACCGCTCTCCCGCAGCGCCTGCGCCACGGGCGCAGGGTCCGGACCTACCGTGGGTTCACCGTCGGTGAACATGACACAAATGCGGCGGCCAGTCGTACCCAGCATAGCCTGTGCCTGGCCGAAGGCAGCCGCCTGATTGGTGTTGCCCTGTGCCTGCAGCGCCTCAATGGCGGCATCCAGCTGCGCCACCGAAGTGGTCAGCGGGCTGTCCACCGTGGCGCTCGCCGCAAAGCTGATCACACCGATCTCGCTGCCGCCCAGCAGTTCGCTTCCGTCCGGAGAGCCGGTGTTTTCCGCGATGATGCGAACGAAGTCCTGCGCACCGTCTTTCAGATTTTCCAGTGCCTGCCCCCGCATGCTGCCGGAGCGATCCAGCAAAAGCGCGATCTTTACCGGATCACTGATGATCGTTGGCTCCGCGGTGACGGAAAGCGTCACCTGCATGGTGTCTCCAAATGCGAGAGAGGTTTTGTTTGTTGTTTTGTTTGCACTTGTAATAGGCATAGTAGTCCCCTCACCTTGTATTATAGAGTAGTAGTTATTAGAGCCCCTCTCCAAGGGCTGTGCTACACTGTAAGGGATGCTGTGGATTGG
>NZ_JBBMFA010000034.1:0-35749 GCF_040096265.1 Ruthenibacterium intestinale | reverse complement strand
AGTTTTTATTTCCTATGCAACGCTAAAGCTTTTTGAGAACTCCCCGGCACAGCCGGGGGTTTTCGGTAAACAAAAAGAGCCGTCACGTCAAACGTGACGGCTTTCTTTTATTTCAATACAGAATCCCACTCGGCTTCTTTAAACCCCAACAGCACCTGATGATCCGTAACCAATACAGGCCGTTTCACAAGCATTCCATATTCAGCCAAAAGTGAAATTTGCTCTTCTTCAGACATTTCCGGCAATTTTTCCTTCAGCCCCATTCCCTTATAAAGCAGGCCGCTTGTGTTAAAAAAGCGCCGGAGAGGCAAATTGCTTTTGGCATACCATTCTTTCAACTCCGCCTCAGAGGGATTTTCTTCTTTGATGTCTCGTGCTTCGTATACAAAGCCATGGGCATCGAGCCACTTCTTTGCACGTTGACAAGTCGTGCACTTGGGATACCATACAAACAGCATTTTCATTTGTCCTTTCTTCACATCCAACAGGTTATCAGCCAAAGCGCAGCGAAGGTCAGCGGCTGGTGTAGCATATAAATCAGCATGCTGTGTCTCCCGATTGCACTGAGGGCGGGAATATCGGGCAGTCGCCTCAGAACAAGTTCACCTTTGCCGCGTAATTTTTGCCACAAAAACATTCCGGTCCAAAACAGAAAGATCCAGGGAATCAGCGGAAAGTAATCCGATGACCAAAATCCCTTGGCGGGGAAGCCCAGAAAGAACGCCCACTTTACCTGATAAAGACTTTGCGGAAGAAGCCAAATTTTAATATCCGCCAGACCGGCAAAACCGCGTGGAACGCCTTTTAAAAGCAGGAACAAACCAAAACACACAGCCGCAGCAATTCCGGCCGGCAACTTCTGAAGCCAGGGGCGCAGCATCGCCGTCAAAAGCATTGCTGTTCCCAATAGATGCAACACACCGAACAGAATGATCTGTTCCGGAAGAACCAGCGCGGTTACCACCGTTAAAATCATTGCGCATGCCAGCACTTGTGCACCATGCCGAGCAAGATTACGGCTATACACACTGACCATTCCCGCAAGCAAAATAAACGTCCAGCAAATCGCCTGTTCCCATAAATAGGCGGCATGCGTTCCGAACCAGTCAGCTGTTTTTCCAAACACATAGACCCAGTCATAAACCGCGTGGTAAGCTACCATGTTTACGATGGCCAAACCACGAATGGCATCCAGCGAGGCAATGCGTTTTCCCTGCTGCTTTCTCAAAGCGCGTCTGTCACCTCGACAGCCCCATAATTGCGAACATTCAAAACATAGCACGCACCTGCGCCAAATGCGGCTTCCATTGCATTGCGATATTCCGCAAGCAGATCATCCGGTACAAACGCCTGAATGGTCCCGGCAAATCCGCCGCCCTGAAGCCGCCATGCACCACGCCCTTCCAGAACATGCTGCGATAACGCCAAGCCCACGGAAACGCCTTGCTGCTTGGGATGACGGATGCTATAGGCATTCTGATTATACTCGAAAGAAGAATGTCCGCCCGTCAGAATCAGGCGCAGAAAATCCTCAAAGCGATCTTCTGCAACCGCACACCGCAGTTCCCGTGCACGACGGCACTCTGCAAAGAAATGAATGGCACGCAGGACTGCACGATCTCCCAGCGATTTCCGCAGAGGAGCAATTTGTGACCATACTTGCGCTTCATCCACCTCGCGCAAAACCTTTTTTCCAAAAAAGGCCGCAACGGCTTCCATTTCTCCGCGAATGGCTGCATAATCATCCGTCAGATCTGCATGACTTCCCTTGGTATCCGTAATGCACAGGTGGAATCCATGTTTATCCAAATCAAAATTCACTTCATCAACAACCGGCGCATTCGGATCTTTAAAATCAATCACAATCGCACTGCCGACACTGGATGCGGTCTGGTCCATCAGGCCGCTCGGCTTACCAAAATAAACATTTTCCGCATATTGGCTGAACTGCGCAATTTGAACCGGTGAAAATCGATTCTGATTGTATTCTCCATTCAGAACCGCGCCAATCACCACTTCAAAGGCGGCGGAACTGGACAGACCGGAACCACGCAGCACATCTGATGTCGTATATGCGTCAAAACCGCCAATGGAGCCGCCCTCTTCCTGAATTTTAGCCGCCATGCCGCGAATGAGCGAAGCCGAGCGTCCCTGCTCTTTGGGATTTACTTCCAAATGCTCCAGCGAAATTACATCGGTCCCCTCAAAGCCCATGGAGTGCACACGGATGACCGGCTCCGCATTGGGAGACACAATGGCAAGAATGTCCAAATTCACAGCAGCAGCCATAACCACACCATTGTTGTGGTCTGTATGGTTACCGCCGATTTCCGTCCGCCCGGGCGCAGAATAAATCCGAATCTCCCGATTTTCTCCGAACATATCCTGAAAAGCCTGAATCGCCTGGCAATAACGCGTTCTTTGCCGGCTGACGGTCTCTTCATCTCTGGCGTAAAGCTTCCGGAACGCAGCGTCGTAATCACCATTGCGAATTTGCTCCAGCAAACCCTGTGCAGTAGGCATAACAACTCCTCCTTCATCATTGACAATACTGAACTTAATTTCATTATAACAGCGCCCCCGTCGAAGTAAACACTAAAATATTCTGAAAAAATGGACTTTTGTTGATTGTTTTGCTATAATAACAACAGTTTCATTTTTTATGTATATTTATCATATGATTCCCTGCTTATTTGTACCGTTTACCGGAGGTTATCCCCATGTCCAACACGTATAAGCAATCCTTTAAACAAAGCTATACGGACAATGTCGAATTGTCTATTTTTAATTGCGGGCTGCAAAGCTGTGAACGGGGATACACTTGGGGACCAGGCGTGCGGGACCATTATCTCATTCACTATGTGGCGAATGGAAAAGGAACTTATACGGTAAACCATACGGTTTATGAACTGCATTCCGGAGATATTTTTCTGGCTAAGCCAAGCCAATTGATCACCTACTCGGCCGATCAGGATGATCCATGGGAATACTACTGGGTTGGATTTAATGGCGCCTGCGCCAACAAACTGGTGGCACAGCTTCCCTTCCGTGATACCCGACCGGTGCATCATTGCAAAAATCCTGAAAATGTGAAAAAAGCGTTGTTCGACATTTTTTTGTCTCGCGGCCCAAACCCCCGCAACGAAGCTTTAATGGTGGGCTATCTTTATCTCTTCATCGCAGAACTGATGCAGGAAGCACAGGAATTGGAGCCTCACACTTCCAATTCCAGTTCGCAATATGTATTGAATGCCATCAAATACATTCAGTTCAATTATTCGCACGATATCAGCATTGATGATATTTCCAAAGCTGTCGGGGTCAGCCGCAGTCATCTCTATCGCGTTTTTATGAGCAATGTAGGGCAATCTCCCATTGATTATCTGACGAATTATCGTATCAATGAGGCGTGTGTATTGTTGCGTGAATCCCATCTCTCCATTGCGGAAATCGCTGTTTCCGTCGGCTTTTTTGATCAGTTTTATTTTTCGCGCGTCTTTAAGAAGAACAAAGGCGTTCCGCCCAGCAAATATCTGGGAACGCTGAACAAAGAGAAAGCGGCTGAATAAAGCCGCTTTTCCTTTCCAATGTGCTTCGGGAGGAATTTCATGTCAGTAAAAAAGAATCAAATCATCCCCTTGCAGATTACTTCTCTTTCCAGCGATGGAAACGGCGTGGGGCGGTACAATGGAATGGCAATTTTCGTTCCCTTCACCGCCGTGGGAGATGAGGCCGATGTCCGCGTTGTAAAAGTCTGCAAGCATCATGCGTTTGGCATCATTGAAACACTTCATCAACCCGGTGCCGATCGGGAAACGCCTGTTTGTCCCATTTTTTCCAAATGCGGCGGTTGTCAGTTTCAGCATTTGACTTACCATGCGGAACTGGATGCCAAGGAACAATTTGTGCGTGATGCCATGTTACGTATTGGAGATATCGATCATCCGGTATCTCCGATTCTTCCCTCTCCTCTTTCTGCTCGTTATCGCAACAAAGTTCAATATCCTCTTACGCAGGATGAAAGCGGAGCGGTTATCGCCGGTTTTTACGCCGGACGGAGCCACCGTGTCATTCCTTGCACAGACTGTATTCTGCAGCCCAAGCTTTTAAATGAAATTGCCCGGACTCTTTGCGCCCTTCTCACGCAATATCACATCTCCGTCTACCGGGAAGAAACTCATACCGGACTCGTGCGCCATCTTTATCTGCGCCACGCCATTACCACCGATCAAGTTCTTGTTTGTCTGGTGTGCAACGGCAATCAGCTTCCTCACAGTGAAGAAATTTGCCGCGATCTGACCGCACGGCACCCCGAAGTTTGCTCTATTGTGCTGAACGTAAACCGTCAGCAAACAAACGTCATCACCGGATTGCAATGTATCTCCTTGTGTGGAAACGGATTGCTGGCAGACGAAATGGCTGGCGTTCCGGTGGAACTTGGTCCGCTTTCTTTCTATCAGGTGAATACCCGGGGAGCCAATCAACTCTATTCCGTAGTTCAAACATTTGCAGAATTGACCGGCAAGGAACTTCTGCTCGATCTCTATTGCGGTGCCGGTACCATTGGTCTTTCCATGGCCGCTCAGTGTCAAAAACTGATTGGAGTGGAAATTATTCCGCAGGCCGTAGAAAGTGCTCGCCAAAATGCTGAACGCATGGGCGTTCGTCATGCTGAATTTTTCTGTGCCGATGCCGGTCAGGCCACGCAGCGTCTGGCTGCGCAGTCCTTGCATCCTGATGTGATTGTTTTGGACCCGCCCCGCAAAGGCTGCGATTCCGCCACACTCCAAGCCGTTCTTCAAATGAATCCCCCAAAAATCGTCATGGTAAGCTGTAATGTATCCACTGCTGCACGGGATGTTCGCTTTCTCTGCGAAAACGGCTACCAGGTTCAGGCCATTCAACCTGTTGACATGTTCCCTCGTACAAAGCACGTGGAGGCAGTGATCGGGTTAATTCGCCCGTAATAGGAGGAAAGCAAAATGCTTCATTGCTCAGCCAAAAATAAAGGATGCGGCGGTTGCCCTCTTCTCTTCTGCTCCTATTCGGAACAGTTGCGACACAAGCAAAAGACTGTTGCTTCTCTTCTTGGAGATTTCGGTCAAGTACAGCCTATTTTAGGAATGAAGGAGCCTTTCTATTATCGCAACAAGGCAATTTCCACATTTTCCAGAAAAGATGGCAAGTTGGCAAGCGGTATTTATAAACAAGGCTCTCACCAGGTCATTCCTGTAGAAAAATGTCTGTTGCACCATCCGGACCTGGACACTGCGATTGATGCCGTACGCCAGGCTGCGCGCGCCTGCCATTACGAACCTTTTGACGAAGATCGCCGCACTGGCCTCCTTCGTCATGTACTGGTCCGCCAAAGCTGCTCCACCGGACAAATATTAGTGGTACTGATTACCGCGACATCCATTCTCCCTGGCTCCAAGGCCTTTGTAAGCCGTCTTCGGGCTCTTTGCCCACAGGTAAGCAGCGTCGTTCAAAATATTAATCCAAGGTATTCCAGCGCCGTTCTCGGTCCTTCTCAAAAAGTGCTCTATGGAAAAGGGTGGATTGAAGACAGCCTTTGCGGAGTTCGCTTTCAGCTGTCTGCATCCAGCTTTTACCAAATCAACCCTGAACAAACAGAGGTTCTCTACCGTACAGCGATTCAAATGGCAAATCCGGATAAATCTCAAACCATTCTGGATGCTTACTGCGGCGTTGGGACCATTGGGTTGATTGCTTCTAAGAGCGTCGGCCACGTGATTGGAGTTGAAAGCAATCGTCAGGCAGTTTCCTGCGCTGTTCAAAACGCACGGGCAAATCAAATTAAAAACGCCCGGTTTCATTGTGCAGATGCTTCTTTTTTTCTGCAACGAATGGCGGCGCAGAAAGAACATGCGGACATTGTTTTTTTAGATCCGCCTCGCTCGGGCAGCACAGAGGAGTTTCTGGACGCGCTTTGTCGTCTCTCTCCGCAGAAAGTCGTTTATATTTCCTGCAATCCGCAAACCCAACAGCGAGATCTTGCGTTTTTATGTGAGCGCGGCTGGCATGTACAAGAGATTCAACCGGTAGACCTGTTTCCTCATACAGAGCACATTGAGACGGTTGTCTTGCTTTCCAAGGGCGAGGTCGACTCGAAAAAGATTCGGGTTGAGTTCTCTTTGGAAGATATGGATATGTCCGAATTTCAGGATGGGGCAACCTACACCCAGATCAAAGACTATGTGCTGGAGCATAGCGGGTTAAAGGTATCCAATCTTTATATCTCACAGATTAAGAGGAAATGTGGGATTGAAGTTGGCAAGAATTACAATTTGCCGAAGTCCGAGGATTCCAGACAGCCACAGTGCCCACCGGAAAAAGAGAAAGCGATCCGAGAAGCATTCAAATATTTTGGGATGATCTAACATCCTGCAAAATGGAGGTTTCTTATGGATAGATTGATTTCTTGTGAGTTTAACATGGATACCGCTTGTGTGGAACTGAAATTTTTAGATGGCAGCATGATTGCCATTGATACCATCGCCGTGGAGAATGAGGTTGCTGACAATATGTATCAACGGTCAGAACTGGATTATCTAATCTACAATGATCCGGTTGGATATGCAGACTTGATCTTGAACGGTGATCCCGAAATTTATCTAAAAACTGTAACTGAATGTAAACCCTTAGATTAAAACTCAGCCCTCTGCCTTTTCCTTGGCAGAGGGCCGTTTTTTGCTTAACAGTTATTGAGCATCCCTTAATTGCTCTACAACACTGCATTTCGCTGCATTGTCATACATCATGCAAGGAATCAGCCACCCCAGCAGAAGAAATACCGGAATTGTCAGCAGGACAGGCAGAATGGTGAATCGATACTCAAAGAACCAGAACATACTGCCCAGCATTTTTCCTGCAAGAGGTCCCACCGCCAGCGACAGAATAAAGGCCGCCGATACGGAGGACATTGCGTAAAACAATCCCTCGTAGATCAGCATGGTTTTGAGCTGCCGGTTCGTCATTCCTACAGCCTGAAGCACAGCAAATTCACGGCGGCGGGAAAGAATACTGGTCATCATGGCGTTGAAGAAATTTAAGAGTCCCACCAGCCCGATGATAGCACAGAGGATACCACCTACCAGAAGGAACATCTGCCGGAACTGAGCAAACTCAGAGCGAGCCGTGGCCTTGCTTTCATACATCAAGGGTGAAAACTCACCGGCAGTGAGCTTCGATAGATATTGCTCTGCTTCGGCCTCGTCTGCGTCGTCTGCTGTGTCGAACAGGTAGAGCATCGGAATGGCCGCACCGCCGCTGTCCCTCTGTGCGGTATCCACAGACAAAACTGTCTCATATCCAATACCACCATAACGATAACTCATGGAATACGGAAGCTCTACCAAGGCGCAGACCGTGTACTCTACATCTCTAGCTCCATACAGTTTTTCCTGAAAGTACTCCTCCGGTGTATCTTCGGTGCGGAGTTCCCCGGTGCGGCTGTCGATATATTTCACATCGTCCGCATAGGTGGCGGTGATCGTGTCTCCCACCTTGGGGTAGTATTCAGGATTGGGCAGATTACCGTAGTCATCTAAGGAAACCGCAATGGCAATAGCGTTATTGTTTGGCTCCAGCATAGGAGAAATATCTCCGTCGAACACTTGCAGCTTGTCAAACAGGCTGTTATCCAGAGCCTCGATTCTGGTATCTCCCATCACCATATCGCCCCGGTGCTCCATGCGGCTCATATGGCTGTCCAACTGCTCAGCACTTTCGTACCTTGCATAGTCCTGCCGCAGAGCATCCTCCGTCATCCAAAGATATACGGGTTTTCGCACAGCATATCCCGTGCCGGAAAGACTGGACTTTGTGTTTGCTGCGATCTCTTCGATCTGTTCCGGCGTGATGAATTCATCCGCCGGGTTGTAACGGAAATAGTCGGGCGTGCTGACGATAAAATCGGCGCAGGTCGTGAAGGATACATACTTCTCCATGCTGAAGCCGCCCACAAAGGCACACAGTGCATTGAACAGCGTCACCGACAGTGCCAAAGACACCACCACCAGCACCGTCTTTTTTTTGTTTCGTCCCAGATTGGCAAAGGCCATCTGATGGAGCTTCGCTCCCCGGGTGCTGCGCTGTTTTTTCTTGGTCTGCATCGCATCTGTATATTTGGTAGCCTCCACCGGAGAAACCCTGGCTGCCATTTTCCCGGGCTTGGAGCAGGACAAAAGCACCGTCAGCAGGGCAAACAGCACGGAGCCAACAAAGATCACAGGCGAAGTGCTGATGGTGGTGATGCCCGCATCCAACTGGGTGGAGCGCAAGACAACAGGCACCAGAACAGCGCCAATGCCATAGCCCAACAGCAGCCCCGCCGGAATGCCAATCAGACAAAGCAGAAGTGCCTGCTGGCGAATGATGCGTTTGAGCTGCCGGGGCGTTGTGCCAATGGTTTTCAGAAGCCCGTAAAACCGGATATCCCCCGCAACAGAGATCTGGAAAATGTTATAGATGATAAGATACCCGGTGAAAATCACCAGCAGCAAAAAAGCTGCTATGGCGATCACAAGTTCCGGATCGAGATGCGACTCCAGCTGGGATGAGGTATATCCCCAGTTGACGCCGATCCGGACGCTGTTGGGATCGGTATAGCTGTCCCATGTGTAGCCGAGATCGGTATCCACCTGCTCCATCTGCCCTTGAATGTTTGTACTGGAAGCCATCATGACATTCAGGTCAGTGCGGAAGGGCTGTAAACCTGTTTTCACTGCCTGCGCTTCGATATCATCTGCGTAATCACGGCTGATGTTGATGTAATGAACAGGCATTAGTTCATCATAGTCCCAATAGCCCACCAGCGTAAAGGTATCTGTTACAGTAAAGGCGGTTTGATCCTTGTCCATGATGGAATAGGAAACCGTGACCTCTGCGCCCAGTTCCGGCGTCACGCCAAGCAGCTGCAACGCTGCCGTATCCATGGTCACCTCTTTGCCGCTTTCGGGCATCCGTCCGGTAGTAGGGGTGGCATAGCTCCATTTGGTGCAGTTGGCATCCATGTAGCTGATCTCTGCCGGCGTTTTGGAAAAGACACCATCCGCAGTGATGCCGATCACCTTCCGTGCCCCCGCAGACTTTACCTTCGGGTGGGCGGAGATACGTTCCGCCTGCTCGGGGGAAACATCCTTAAAGGTGCCGTGTGCATAGCCGCCTACCTGCCGAAACTGGTAGGTTTCATAGCTGGCGTTCAACGACAAGACAATGGTGAACATGGACGTAAATAGCAGCGTTGTCAGCGCAATGGCAAAAATGGCGATCAGATTGCGGCGACGGTTCGCATAAAGAGATTTTAAGCTGAGCTTTCGAATACATTTTCTGTTTTTGACATTCATCGTAGCCACCTCCCGTTAGTTCTGGGAGACGATCCGACCATCTTCGATACGGATAATGCGGTCTGCCATCTGCGCAATTTCTTCGTTGTGAGTGATCATTACGATTGTCTGGGCGAACTTTTGACTGGTGACTTTCAAAAGGCTCAATACATCCTGGCTGGTTTTGGAATCCAGATTGCCGGTGGGTTCATCTGCCAGAATGATAGCGGGTGCTGCCGCCAGCGCACGGGCAATGGCTACTCGCTGCTGTTGACCGCCTGAGAGCTGATTGGGCAGCGCATCCAGACGGTCATCTAGCCCAAGGGTCTGTACAATCTGCTGTACGAAATCCTTATTGACCTTGCCACCGTCCAGCTCAATGGGTAGAACAATATTTTCATACACATTCAGCACCGGAACAAGATTATATGCTTGGAACACAAAGCCGATTTTCCTGCGGCGGAAGATGGTCAGCGCTTCCTCCTTTAGGGAGAAAATATCCTGTCCGTCCACCATGACCGTGCCGCTTGTAGGGCGATCCAGCCCGCCCAGCATGTGCAGCAGCGTGGATTTGCCGGAGCCGGATGTGCCGACAATTGCAACAAATTCGCCCTTCTTTACACTTAAATCAACTCCATCCAACGCATGAACTGCGTTATTGCCGGAGCCATAAATCCTTTTCAGGTTTTTTGCCTGTAAAACTTCCATAAATGAGTACCTCCATGAAAAAATCTGTATGTATGAAAGGAAATGATCCTTTGATACATACAGATTATCGCATAGGAATCTTTCCACATTCTTTCCGGCGAAAAATGAAATCTAACAGTTTTGATAGAATTGTTGTTATTTCGGCAGAAATATGGAAAACGTACTTCCTTTTCCCGGAACGGAAGCAACCTTGATATAACCGCCCTCGCCGGATATGATCTGTCGGGCAAGGTATAAGCCGATGCCGACCCCTTCTTGTTTCTGCACACTATTTGAGCGGTAAAAGCGAGCAAATATCTTCGCTTGCTCACTTTCCGGGATGCCTGAACCGGTATCCGATATATCGATCCTTGCAAACATTTCATAGCTTACGGCAGAAATAGTAATGGTGCCATGCTCTGTATATTTGATGGCGTTGTCTACGATATTAGCCAGCGCTTCCGCTGTCCATTTGAAGTCGAATACAGCAAAAGCATCTGTATCCTGCATTTGCAAAGACAATCCTTTTTCAGAAGCCTTGGCAGTATATTGTTCTACCACACTTTCAAGCAGCGGCTGCAGCGCTGTCGGCTGGGGGGAGAGTGAAATGATCCCGTTTTCCAGTCTGGAAAGCTTTACGAGAGAATCGATCAGAAATCGCAGCTTTTCCGATTGTTTGTACAGCGCCTCCACATTTGCCTTCGCCAATGCAGGCAGAGTTTCCTCCATCAAAAGCTCGCTGTATAACAGCAGGTTTGCAATCGGCGTTTTTGTCTGGTGGGAGATGTCCGCAATCAAGGTTTTGATTTTGTCTTTTTCCTGCGCTATGTTTTGAGAAGATGCTTCTGCGGCGGAAAGATAGTGCGCAAACTTCGTTTCCAATGCAGATAGCTGGCTTTCATCAAAATTGGTTTCAGAAAAGGAGCCGGTCATGGCAGCGTCCAGCATTCTTTCGATTTCTTCCATCGTTTTTCTGGCCTTTCTCCGCTCCCATAACACAACAGCTGCCGCCGCCAGAAAACACAGCAGTATGATCACAATGCCGGTTTTATTCATCTTTTGTCACCCAGCTATAACCGATTCCATAGACGGTTTTAATGTATTTCTGTGCGCCAAGCTTATCCCTCAGACGCTTGATCGTAACAGACAAAGCATTTTCATCCACATATTCTGCGCCATCTGTCCAGACCCGGTCGACAAGGTCTCCACGGGTCATGGTTCGGCCTCGGTTTTCAACAAGCAGACGCAGTAATTTTTGTTCTGTTTTACTCAATTCCACTTTTGAATCTTCCACATAAAAGGTCATAGCCTCAAAGTCAAAGTGAAATAGATCAATATGGATCGGCGCATTTTTATGGCTTGACGCTTGCTTTCGCAGTTGGGTATTCACCCTTGCCCGCAAAACCGAAAGAGAAAAGGGCTTGGTAATATAATCATCAGCGCCCCTCTCCAGTCCGTCTACGATGTCCAGATCGGTGTCATTGGCAGTCAGCAGAATAACAGGAACTCCGGGCATGTTTTCCTTGACCTCCCGGAGCAGCTCAAGCCCACTGCCATCCGGCAGATTGATATCCAACAGGATCAGGGATACACCGCCGCAAAGCAGCTGCTCCTTCGCCGTTTTTAGGTCTTGGCAGGAAATGATCTGCCGAGCATCTGCTTTCAGCGCTTTGCATAAGCCTTGATTCAAGCCGATATCATCTTCAACAATCAGTAATTGCTCCATGTATCTCACTCCCTCGTTATTCAAAGGCCACCATTATTTCCTTGGGCAATTTTTCGCTCTCACAGTTCAGAAGATAGGCGATTGCTCTGCTTGCAAATTTGTTTGTTTTCACTGTATCCCAATCGGCAAGCAAAATGACCTCTGCCTTGCCGTTCTCAAAATCTAATGATATTTCGCCCCATTCGCCGTCGCAGTCTGCCTGATATTCGTAGATTGCGGCGGCGATTTTCTTTTTTCGCTTGATCTTGGATTTCTGTTTTAGCCGGACTGCATGGATTGCGCCCTCGGCAACCAACAATTCCGTCAACTTGTCCACTGCTTTTCGGTAGGCTCGTTCTGCACCGCTGGCTGTACTGCCCTCAAACATAACCGCCAGTTCTTCAAAGGTGGGGCGGTCTTTCCATGAGCTGACACGCCCACAGGTCATGCAAATTGCTAACCGTTTTTCAAGCAAGGTCTGTTCCCGGTAATTCAGTTTCTCAAATGCCCGCTGCACCTTTTCTGCCTGTATGCCGTTCCAGAGGATATCGGTATAGTTCCAGCTATCGTCAAGGGCTACATCCTCGCCTGTTTCCTCGCCGTTCTCGTCTGTCACATAGAATGGCTGCTGATTGCGGATTCCACGGACAACTTTCAGATATTCTTCCGCAAGGGCAAGATCGCAGTTGTATTTCTTGGAAAATTCGTTGACCGCATCCTTGGTATTGTGGTACAGCCAAGCCATTGACCGCACCATTTTGTAATTGGTCAGAGAGGACACCGACCATTTTTCTTCGCCCATGCGAAAACGGAGCATAGCATCCCGGATGAACGGGAAAATGTATGTAGCATACTCTGCACCCTTGGCAAGGTCATAGTCCATCAGCTTTTGGAGCATTTGCTCCCGGCAGGAGAGCTTTATATCTATAAATCGGTCTGTGTCATACAGATCGCCGCCATCCACACCGAGAAAGTCTTTGATGCGCTTGTTAAGCTGCGGCTCGTAGTGGTGTAGGAAGAATGAGAAATATATCAAATTCTTTTCCTGCAAGGCAGACAGGATATATTCGTTCAGATTGCCCACCGCTGGAGGCTCCGGTTCCAGTTGGAAGATGCGCTCTGCCGCATAAGGAATGATGCCGTCACCGTGCGGATTGACAGCGTGTTTTGGTATGTATCCGGTCATGTCCCATGAAAAATCACTCAGCATAGCGCACCTCCTTTCGGTTCTTTCTCTATCAATATCGACAGTAATTATGCATCGAACTTTTTGTTAGTAGTATTATTTTCGTCGTCCATCATATCACTTAGCACGGCAAAAGCTTGGCTCAGCGGCACAGCCTTAGAAGTCCAGTTTTTCAAACTAAACAAGTTGGAAGATTCATCAAACACATCAAATTCGTCTGTCCCATCAGTGATTTTCTTCAAGTACAACATTTCTATCAAATACAAAGCTCCCAAGATATTTAGTACATTCTCCTGCTTTGCTTGCTTCAACTGCTCATAGCGGTTGTGCTTGACATCTGTAAATGCTCCCCACCATTGCAACGACTGTGCGGGCTGGGTAATATCCCAATTCATAAACGGTTGTATTTCGATATCGTATTCCTGTACACTGATTTTTTGATTTTTTATATCCGGTGTGTTGGTCAAAATATACTGTGCATAGTCTGCAACCGTTTTTCGATCCGTTGTATTGAAACCGCAAAACTCTTTGAATACAGTATCCAACTCTGCCCCTATGGCTTGAATTAAGAGGGCATATCCGTTAGAAAATGCATCAAAATTGTCCTCATGTAGTTCTACAAACTCTATTGATTCAACAAAACGCTTTTCGAGCATTAAGTAGTATTTCCAATGATTCTGACTAAGTTCTTTTCTATTCATGTTTGTCCCTTTCTTTGTATATTTTTGCACTTGCTTCCTTTTTCAAAGCCGCCTGGTCCATTTCTTTTTCATAAGCTCCTTTGGCATAAGCAACATCACTTTTTGCCCGGAGTTCTTTATCTTTTGCCAGTTTCTTCATGACCTCCGCAAGGTCAGCGTCCAGAGTACCACGCTTTACATAGCGATTTATGGTGTTCAGCCTCTTTTCATATATCTGGATAATCGGATGATCGTCTGCAAGCTCTCGCTGTTCTCTGCCTTTTAGATTGCCGATCTGCCGGCAAGTGCGGTGCAGCTTGTCCCCCGGTGCATAGCCGCCGCAGTATTTGGTGTGCCTTGCGTTGGTGGTGAGGAACCACTTGCCGCAGATTTTGCATTTTTTCGGGGCATGACCAACACATAAGCCCTCAAAAAGATCAGACCGGAACATCCCTACAAAGGATACATAGTGCATCCGCTTGACCAGCTTCGCAACTTTTTCGCCGGGACGGATGACCGATATATACTGAACGGAATTGTTCAGGGTAGACATCCAGGCATTGCCCTCTGTGATAGAAAACTCCGGTGGGAAATAGGTGCCGAACATTTTCGCAAAGCCCTCTGCGGTGCGGTCTGCTTCGTTTCCGTCCGATTGTTCTGCAAAATCAAGCATCGCCTTTTGGTATTCCTCAAGGGAGTAAGCCAGATGCCCGCATACAGCGGTATAGCGCTGGAGCATCACCGCATCAGCATATTTCGGAACTTCTTCGAACGGTAAAGAATTGGTTACGGCTTTTATGGCGAACTCCACATATTTCAGAGCATTGTCCGCAGTAAAGACCCTTTCTATTCGTTCCCGGTGCTTTGGTATATCCATATAGGAGAACGGCGGCGTTTTGCTGAGAATCTCTAACATTGTCAATGCAGCTTCCTTTGCCATTGGAAAGAGTGCAGAAGTATCCTGTCCGGCATTCAGCATCCCGAGCAGCAGATTGATTTTCTCGCATTGCTCGTTCATTTTTGTAATAGTATCCGCAGGAACATTCAGTGCATCACAGGCAAGCGTGCCGACAGGGAATGTTTTGCCCTCATATATGACCGTATCCTGCCAGAAGTCCAATGTCATCAATTCTTGGTTCATGCTTACCTCCTGTCCTGTTTTTTCACTTTCTTAATTGTATCATGCTAATGTAAAGAAATCTACATCTATCAATAAGTTGTCCTGTTTTTTGAAACGGAGTTGTCCTCCGATTAGCCTGTTTTTTGAGAAATCCGTCATAACCATAATAGAAGGAGCGAAGCACCTGCCAATCACTGCGGGTGCTTCGTGCTTTCCAGAATATTATGAACGGAGGGTTTTTTATGACAATCTATGGAACCATCAAAGCGGCAATCAGTGTCAAGCAAGCCGCCGAACACTACGGGCTGAAAGTCAACCGAAACGGTATGGCTTGCTGCCCGTTCCACAATGACAGGCATCCGAGCTTGAAGCTGAATGAGGACTATTTCTTCTGCTTCGGCTGTGGAGCAAAGGGAGATGTGATCGACCTTGTGGCAAGGTTGTTCAATATGAGCAGCTATGAAGCAGCGCAAAAGCTGGCTTCGGACTTCGGACTTGACCCGAAACCGCCCACTGTCGCAGCTATGGTCAAGCCAAAGCGTCCTTATATCCGTCAGTTCCGGGAGGATGAAATGCTGTGTTTCCGGGTGCTGACGGATTATCTGCATCTGCTGGAAGATTGGAAAGTGCGGTATGCACCCAAAACACCGGAGGAGGCTCTGGATGATCGTTTTGTGGAAGCCTGCCAGATGCACTGTCCTATCGAATATATGGCAGATGTGCTGACCGTGGGTGATCTGGAAGAGCGGGTGGCATTGGTGGACGAGCTGATGAAGGAGGGAAAAATTACTTTTCTGCAAGAGTACATCACACGAAAGAAAAAGGAGGTGGCGCACCATGGCGAAGAACCGGAAAACGCCTGATATGAATTTGCCTGTCTGGTTTGATGGGCAGAACATCAACGAAGCTCTGTTTTGTGAAGAATTTCTGCATGAGCGCAGAATCATCTTCGCAAACGGAGCTTTTTTTACGCCCGATGGTCGAGTGACGGACGATCTCCCACTGCGTGGGGAGATTTACGACAAGCTGAAATTCTGTGCCGTGAACAACATCCCCCGGAAGATCACCAACATTCTGGAAGTGCTGAAACTGGAAGCGCAAGTGCCTGACTTCCCACCGGAGCAGGATCGCATCCATGTGTTCAACGGTACGCTGCTATTGAACGGCACATTTACCGAGGGCAGACCGGCTATCGTGCGAAGCCGTCTGCCTGTTGTCTACAATCCCGATGCTCCTGCGCCCGTGATCTGGCTGAACTTTTTGAATGGACTGCTCCATGCGGAAGACATTCCCACCTTGCAGGAGTTTAAATCCCATTGCTGGTACGTATGTACGCAGCAAAAGAGCGTGAAACGCTTGTTATAGAAACAGCACACATCCTCTCGTTCGGGCTGTTTCTATGTCCACAGGCTTTTGAAAAAGTGTCTGTGGACACCGGCTGCAAGAGGAAGTTGACACAGAACAGCTTCATGCAGACGGGCTGACCATGGGAAAAGGCGCAGACATTTTCGCCTTGGTCAGCAGAGGTCACCGCAGTGACCGCATTCCCCCTCGGGAGAGCCCTCGGAGAGCCCACGGCACTTTGCAGCCAGTATGGATGAAAGTGTCATAGTGGGTTATTACACTTTGAAAAAGTGCCGTTCTCCAGCCTTCCGCTGTTGCAAATCTCAAAGAAAGGAAAAATCCAATGGCAAGAAATGATGGAATAGACCGTACCGTAGCCAGAAATCAGGACTTGGAAACACCGGCTGATGTGGCGAAGGTACAGGAACACAATGAGCGTGAAAAGGACAGCTACAGCAATCAGGACATCGTGCCGGAACGCACTTCTCTGAACGTCCATTTCAAAGCACCCACGGACGATTATGTAAAAATGTTTGAGCAGATGGAACAAGACGGCGTGATCTCCACCAGAGGTCTGAAACCGGATGCCGTCAAATACGGTGAGTTGGTATTTGATGTGAATTCCGCTTATTTCTACAATCATGGCGGCTATGAATTTGCGAAACAGTTTTATGCCGATGCCTACAAAGCTGCTGCGGAGATCGTAGGTGGTGAGCAGTATATCCTCTCCGCTGTGATGCACGCCGATGAGCGCAACCGAGCAATGTCCGAAGCTTTGGGCGAAGATGTGTACCACTACCACCTTCATGTGGTTTATATCCCGGTGGTGGAAAAGCAGATCCTTTGGTCGAAGCGATGCAAGGATGAAGCCCTCCGGGGAACCGTTAAGGAGGTCATCACACAGGTCAGCCGCAGTAAGAAATGGGAGTCCAAGCCGGTGCTTGGCGAGGACGGAAATCCCATGCTCAACGCAAAAGGGAAAAAGATTTTGAAGTCATCCTACAGTGTGTTGCAGGATGACTTTTTCAATTTCATGCGAAACGCCGGTTATACCGATGTGGAGCGTGGAGAACGTGGAAGCACCGAGGAACATCTGACTGTGACCCAGTTCAAGGTGCAGGCAGAACAGCAGCGGCTGGAAGCTGTGACCGGGCAGGTGGCACAGGCAGAACAGAATTTGGAGGATGCCAAAGCTGCCACAGCAAAACAGAAAAAGAAACTGGAATCTTTGCAAAAGGAAACCAAGGCGGCAAAGACCATTGCGCTGACAGTGCAGGACATTGAAGTAATGGGCAAAAAAGCCACATTCGGAAACAATATCACGCTGACACCGGATGAATGCGACACACTCAAACGCTATGCGGTCAATGGCATTATCGCCAATGCTGACAACAAGCGTCTGAAAGAAAAACTGGCTTCCGCAGAAAAGACGGTTTCCATCTGGAAGCAGCGGTATGAAGCGGTAAACGAAAAATATATGGAACTCAAACAGAAAGCCCAACCCTTTCTGGATGCACTGGAAATCGCATCCGAAAAGGTTCGGGCTTTTATCAATTCTATCCTCATCAGAGGAAAGGAAACGCAGGAACACAAACACCCTGCCCAGAAGCGTGGACAGGATATGGAACTTTGATGGAGGAATTGCCTATTGAAGAAATATTATGAGGAAGCGAAATATAATGCGGCATTTGACCGCTGTGTGGATGTTATGAGCCAGATGCTCCAGAAGTACGGGCATCAGGTTTTGGATAAATTAGAGCAGGATACTCCACAAACGGTGGAGTGTTCCAAGGATGATAAGCAAGCGCAGCCTTTGACGGATAAGGCTGCGTAAAAATTTACAATTTACACGTTGCGTACTTGTTGCGGCTATGCTATAATATGTACGCAACGTGTATTTTTGCTTTTTTGGAGAAAAGACGAATGGATTGTAAAAACAGAATTATTAAGTTGCGTGAAAGCACAGGACTGAACCGGAAAGATTTTTGCAAGCTCGTCCATATTCCTTACCGGACTATGACTGAATGGGAATTGGACAACCGCCATGCACCGGATTATGTGCTGTGGCTTTTGGAGTATTATATCCGCAACGAGGGACTTATGGTAAAAGGAAGGAATGAGGGAGGTGGAGATTCTGAAAAAGAAACAACTTAAATGCTATCTTTATACAAGAGTGTCCACCTCGATGCAGGTTGACGGATACAGCTTGGATGCCCAGCGTGACAAGCTGCGGAAGTATGCGGCATACGAGGATATGGTCGTTGCCGGGGAGTATTCTGACGAAGGATTTTCCGGCAAGAACATCCAAGGGAGGCAGGAGTTTCAACGGATGCTGAACGACATCCAGGACTGCAAAGACGGCGTTTCCTATGTGCTTGTCTTTAAGCTCTCCAGATTTGGCAGAAATGCAGCCGATGTTCTGAACTCTTTGCAGCTCATGCAGGATTTTGGTGTCAACCTGATTTGCGTGGAGGATGGCATTGACAGCTCCAAGGATGCCGGAAAGCTGATGATCTCTGTGCTGTCTGCGGTGGCAGAGATTGAGCGAGAAAATATCCGCACACAGACAATGGCAGGACGGGAGCAAAAGGCTCGTGAAGGCAAATGGAACGGCGGTTTCGCTCCCTATGGATACAAACTGGAAAACGGAAACCTTGTCATTGCAGAGGATGAAGTGGAAGTTATCCGAGTAATCTATGATCGTTATATTCATACAAACGAGGGTGTTGCAGGAGTTGCAAAATATCTGAACCGCAATGGTTATGTAAAGAAACTAAGACAGAATAATACCATTCCGGGATTTTCAAGAGATTTTGTGAAAAATGTATTGTACAATCCTGTTTATATGGGAAAGATTGCTTACGGCAGACGAAGAACTGAAAAGAAACAGGGTACAAGAAACGAGATTCACGTGGTTGAGCAGTCGGAGTTTCCGGTTTATGAAGGACAGCACGAAGCTATCATTTCCGAAGAGGATTGGTATCTGGCACAGGAAAAGCGCAAGATCAATTCTTTTAAGCGGGAAAAGGTCAACAATCCAGACCACGCACACATCCTGTCCGGTATCTTGAAATGCCCATGCTGCGGAAAGAGTATGTACGGCAATATTGCCAAGGCTCATAGCAAGGACAAGAAAACACGGTATTATTACTACTGCAAAAATACAGTTACGCCGACAGGGCATGAGTGCAGTTTCCGGCTGAATATCGAACAGACAGAGATCAACAAATTTGTGGCGAAGATTATTTCCGCTATGGTCAACAATCCCCGATTTGTAGAAGCAATTCAAGCGAAAATCGGAACAGCGGTTGATACAGAGGATATGGAAAAGCAGATCGCCGTCCTGCAAGGGCAGCTAAAGCAAGCCTTTGGAACGAAAAGCCGCTTGGAGCGTCAGATGGATACCTTGGACATCAATGATGCCCACTATGACAGAAAGATTTTGGACTTGCAGCGCCGCTATGATGAGCAGTATGACACCATAGAGGAAATCGAAGTTCAGATTGGCGAATTGCAAAGTCAGATCCGCAGCATCCAGCAGGAGAAGATTTCCGGAGACAATATCTATCGCTTGTTGCTGGCATTTGATGAAGTCTACCATTCCGCAACGGAAGCGGAGCAGAAGGAGTTTATGAAGGCCTTTATCGAGCGAATTGAGATGTTCCCGGAAAAGAGAAAAGACGGAAGCTGGATAAAGAAGATTGTATTCAATTTCCCTGTGCCTGTTGATGGCGAGGAAGTGAAAGAACTTCCCTTGGAAACTGAAACAACCGTCGAATGCTGCGTCCTGTTAACGCATCCAAATGATAAAAATTGATCACCTAGCAAAAAGAGGAGCTGAGTCAGCTCCTCTTTTTTATGCCACTGCTGTCAAAGAAGACTCCTCTGCTTCTTCCGACTTTGTGACTGCAATTCGCAAAACATTTTCTTCATCCACATAAGCCACAACTGTACCATTCAAATCTGTTCGGAAAACCTGTACGCCTTCCCGACGAAAAGTCTCCAGAACATCTTCATGTGGGTGACCATACGAATTGTTTTCGCCGCAGCTCACTACCGCAATGCGCGGATGAACCGCCTGAACAAACTCTTCTGTATTAGATGTAGCCGAACCATGATGCCCCGCTTTGAACAAGGTGGCGCGGAGATCTGTTCCGTTTTCCAACGCCGCTCGCTCCACTTGTTTTTCTGCATCGCCTTCCATCAGAAAACGCACGCCCGGTGCCTCAAATAAAAGAATTGGCGAAATGTTATTCACATTGTCACTTTCTACGCCGTCCAACAAAACCGTGATTGTCGCGTCCCCCAACGTATATGTGTCACCTGCCGTCATCACGATTGCCGGATTTTGTTGTTTCCCGATACAGGCCATCAATTGCTCCGTGGCAGGCCACCACTCTACCGGCGCTTTATCAAAATCCGGCAACAGCACCTGTTCCACCGGGAACTCATCAAGCACTGCACGCATTCCGCCGATATGATCAGACTGAGGATGTGTCATTATGACATAACCCAGTTCTTCTACTCCTGCTTCATGTAGATAATCCAGCAAGTCCTGCTGTGCATCCTGGGTGCCTGCATCAACAAGCGCAAACGCTCCATTCTGCTCCAAAAGTGTTGCATCTGCCTGCCCCACGTCTATGAAGTGAATTTTAGTCTGCGCGCCCTGTGCATCCGATGGAATTCCAACTGTTTCTCCAATTCCAAATTCCGCATAAATTTGTCTCCAGCTGGGTGTAGCCCAATCCTGATTTTCGCCAATCGTAATCACACCGGCGGAAACCAGCAGAACAGCTGCCAAAGCGCCCATGGCCTGTCTTATGCGGCGCTTTACTTTCGCCTTGAAGGCCGCTTTCTGTCTTTTCCAATTTCTTTTTGCCACGTCTGTACTCCTTTATGGAACCCCTGCTTTTGTTTTGCCGCAGCTCGTTCTTTTTGCCCACCCGGAACCAGGAACGGAATCAGATCTTCCCGGTGAGTCAATTGGAGAGCCTTGCGCACACGCTGTGCATTCTTCGGCTCATAATATTGCAGTAAGGCTCGCTGCATCGCCTTCTCTTCCCGGCTTTTGGCCACATACACCGGCTTAAGCGTATACGGATCCAATCCAGTGTAAAACATACAGGTGGAAACGGTCCCAGGCGTTGGGTAAAAATCCTGTACCTGCTCCGGCCGAATACGATTGCGATAAAGATATTCCGCCAGTAGCACAGCATCTTTCAGTGTGCTGCCGGGATGACTGCTCATCAAATAAGGCACCAGGTACTGCTTTTTCCCCGCCTGGCGCGTTAATTCATAAAAGCGTTTTGAAAATTTGTTATAGACCTCCACGGGCGGTTTTCCCATATAACGAAGTGTATTGGGCGCGCAATGCTCCGGTGCCACTTTTAACTGGCCGCTGACATGGTGCTGAATCAGTTCTTTAAAAAAGGTTTCATCCTTATCCAAAATCAGATAGTCATAACGAATTCCACTGCGGATAAAAACTTTTTTGACGCCAGGCAGCGCTCGCAACCGACGCAGAATTTTTAAGTATTCTTTATGGTCCACAATCAGCTTGGGGCAAGCCTGCGGAGCCAGACAATGCTTTCCGCCGTTGCACATTCCTTTTGTCATCTGCTGTGCACAGCTTGGCAGTCTAAAATTCGCCGTAGGTCCCCCCACATCGTGAATATATCCTTTAAAGTTAGGCGCTTTTGTCATGGCTTCAGCTTCTGCCACAATACTCGCTTCACTGCGGGATGTTACCCGGCGTCCCTGATGCATTGTAATCGCACAGAAATTACAGCCGCCATAGCAGCCACGATTCTGAATAATGGAAAACTCCACTTCTTCAATGGCAGGCACTCCGCCCAGCGCCTCGTAACTGGGATGATATCGCCGTGTAAAGGGCATCGCATACACTTCATCCAACTCCCGCCGTGTCAGCGGTGTGGAAGGGATATTCTGCACAAGGTATTTTTCGCTCTGTTTCTGAACAACCGGCTTGCCTGAAACACAGTCCTGCTGGTCCATCTGGATGCGGCACGCCTTCGCATAAGCGATTTTATCCGTACTGACCTTGTGGAAGCCCGCGCACTCCACATACTGCGCCGGCAAGTGCGCGAAGTCCGTCATATAGCATGTTCCCGCCACATCCGTGATGGAGTGGATATCTTCACCCTTTGCCAGGCGGCGGGCGATTTCCGCGGTTTGATGCTCGCTCATACCAAACGATACCAAATCCGCCCCGCTTGTCTCCATAATGCTGGGCAAAACCGTGCCCATCCAATAATCGTAATGGGCAAAACGGCGCAAAGAAGCTTCCAGTCCGCCCAAAATCACCGGGAGTTCCGGATATGCCTGTTTCGCCATCTGTGTATAGACCGTTGCGCTTCGATCCGGTCGCTTTCCAGGAACACCGCCCGGTGTATATTCATCGCGATCCCGGCGGATTTTGGCAACGGAATAATGCGCGACCATACTGTCTACATTGCCGCCGCCAATAAAAAAGCCATAGCGGGGCCGTCCAAATTCTTTCATGCTTTCGCAGGTCGTAAAGTCCGGCTGACTGAGAACGCCTACGCGGTACCCCTCTTTTTCCAGCAATCGAGAAATGATTGCCGCACCAAAACTGGGGTGATCCACATAAGCATCTCCCGTGACCACCACATAATCCACATATTGCCAACCGCGCGCCAGCATTTCTTCACGGGTTATGGGTAAAAAATTCTGTTCCATTCCTTCTGCTCCATTCTTTCAAAAAAGGCGAGTCACTCAGACCCGCCTTTTACAGCCCCATCAAACTGCATTGGGATCCGCGTCGGAGTCTCGCTGCATACGCATCTCGATCCATTGATCGCGCGTAATCAGCACCTGGCGCGGCTTTGCTCCTTCATAAGGCCCAATGATATTCATCTGCTCCATTTCGTCAATGATACGCGCCGCACGGGCATATCCAAGCTTGCAGCGCCGCTGAAGCAGGCTGGTAGAAGCCTGTCCCGCATCAATCACCACTTCAATGGCAGTATCCAGCATCGGGTCTCGGGAATCATTCTCCTCCGCGCCAGCCCCACTGCCGGCCTTCTCCGCAACTGCCCGTTTTTCCATTTCGGCAATCATTTCCTGATTGTAATCCGCGCTGGAATGTTTTTTGATGAAATCAATCACGCCGCGGATTTCTGCTGAACGGACAAAAGTCCCCTGCACACGCACCGGCTTATTGACGCCTACCGGCATATACAGCATGTCGCCATTCCCCAGCAGCTTTTCTGCACCGCCTGTATCCAGAATCGTCCGGCTGTCGATCTGGCTCATCACCGAAAGTCCGATGCGCGACGGGATATTTGCCTTGATCAGACCGGTAATAACATCCACAGAAGGACGCTGTGTCGCAATGATCAAATGCATTCCCGCAGCGCGCGCCTTTTGCGCAATTCGGCAGATATAGTCCTCTACCTCTTTGCCGGCAACCATCATCAAATCAGCCAGCTCATCGATTACAATGACGATATAAGGCATCTTCTCAAGGGCCGCGTTTTCCTCTGCCAAAGCATTGTACTCCTCGATGTTGGGGACGCCGTTTTCCGCAAGGAGATGGTATCGTTTTTCCATTTCGGCCACCGCACTGCCCAAAGCGCCTGCCGCTTTGCGCGGCTCCGTCACAACCGGCATCAGCAAATGCGGAATACCGTTATACTGCGCAAACTCAACCATTTTGGGGTCGATCAAAATCATACGCAGTGTCTGCGGTGAACAACGATACAGCAAACTCATGATAATCGAGTTGGTGCATACCGATTTACCGGAACCAGTTGTACCTGCGATCAAAAGGTGGGGCATTTTTGCCAGATTGCCAATTTGACTTTGTCCCGCAATATCCTTACCGATTGCAAAGGTCAGCGGCGCTTTGCTGGTAGAAAACTCAGGCGATTCCAAAATGCTGCGAAGCGTGACCATCGTGCGCGTTTTATTGGGAATTTCGATTCCAACCGCCGCCTTGCCGGGAATCGGTGCTTCAATACGAACGCCGGATGTGGCAAGATTCAGTGCAATATCATCCGCCAGACCTGTAATACGGCTGATTTTCACCCCTGTTTGCGGCTGAAGCTCATAACGTGTAACCGATGGTCCCCGGCTGATATCCAGAAGGCGCGTCTTCACCCCAAAACTCGCCAGTGTTTTTACTAAAAGGTCCGCATTGTGCGTCAGCTCTTTTTCAATGTCCTCTTCATCGGCAGGCTTTGCCTTTTGGAACAGACTGAGGGGCGGATAGGCATAGTTCTCATCCGCCTGATTCGCCGGGAGAACCGCCGCTTTTGCCTCTTCTTTGGGTTGCGCATTACCGGCAGCTTTCCGCACCAAAGATGCGATTTCTGCTTCCTGAACCGTTTCCGTCTGCTCTGTTTTTTCCAAAACAGGCTCCCTGGTTTCAACGGTGTTTTTCATGGGCGCTGCCTGCTCTATCTGCTGGGGCTTCTGCGGTTCCGACATTGTGGAAGCGGGCACAGTCGGACGTGCCACCGGCATCACAGGATGGTCCGGCTCAATGCCAAATGTTCCGCCCGGGCCTATCACCGGCCGCTTTTCCTCTTTTAAGCCAATTTGTGAAACCGGCTGATTGCCCAATTCGATATCAATGGAAGATGTGCGTTTGTGATGCTCCGCCGCGCTTTGATAAGCATTCAGATCAATGGAAAAATCCGGCTGGCGATTTTGCTGCTCCTGCTCTGCCAGACGCTGTTGCTCCCGACGCTCCTCTTCCAGCTGCCGCATGCGTTCCGCGCGCAGCTGAACTCTCTCTGCATTTTTCTCCTTCATGCGTTTTGCCTGACCGAAAAAGTAATAGTAGATATGACCCGGCGTCACACCTGTTACAATCATCAGGCCAATCAAAAGGAAAATCACCAAAAGAATATCTGCGCCCGGACGACCGCAGAGTGCCAGCAGACTCCAACCGAAAATTGCGCCTAAAACACCACCTGAAAAAGGATGCGCCGCCGCATTCTGGTGGAGTGCGATGATTCCTTCCTGAAAATTCAGTCCCGTCATGTCAGTCTTTGAAAAGACTAAAACAGCTCCGCTCACCAGTGCCATGCACAAAAGGATTTGCGCTGTTTTCTTCTTCATTGGCATGCCGATGGCAACCAAAACCGCAATGTACAGAATTGCCGGAGCTAAAAGGTATGTACTGACGCCAAACACACCGAACAGCAAATTGGAACGGATCCAGCTCCATACTGACGCCCCCTGCACATAGGTCATAGCGGCGACCAAAACGCCGATTCCGAAAATCAATATGCTCCACTGTTCCGCCATATCTTTCTTGGGCTTATGGGAGCGTGCCCGGGTCCCTGTGCGGGTCGTTGATTGTTTTTTTCTCTTTGTATTTTTTGCTGCCATGCTCTTACCCCTGTACCTGTGTATGTAACACCGCCGGGAAATCCCGAACGGTTTTCTGTTTTTTCTCCCTCAAAAGGGTGCAGTAAATTACTTTATCAGTATATCATCAAAACGCCAACTTGTAAAATGTGATTTTGGATGAATTTACAAACCATATTTATCCTTTTTGTTCGATTTCACGATAGAGATACGCCAATGCATCCCCCAGTCCACCCAATTCATCGATCAATCCTTCTTTCACTGCGGTCGCTCCATCAACCACGCTTCCCACATCCATCACAAGTTCCCCTGTCCTCATCATCAGCTGCCTAAAACGCTTTTCGCTGATCTGGGAATGCGATGCTACAAAGCCTGTAATACGCTGCTGCATCTGTTCAAAGTACCGCATGGTTTGCGGTACACCCAACACAAGACCGGAATGGCGCACCGGGTGAATTGTCATGGTGGCAGTAGGCACAATAAAGCTTCGCCGCGCTGAAACTGCCAACGGAATTCCGATGGAATGTCCACCGCCCAGGACCAGTGTAGCACTCGGTTTGGTAATCCCGCTGATCAGCTCCGCCAACGCCAGTCCCGCTTCTACATCTCCACCTACTGTGTTTAAAATTACAAGAAGGCCTTCCACATCCGGGTCTTCTTCAATGGCCACCAGCTGTGGAATTACGTGTTCGTATTTTGTGGTCTTCTGATTTTGCGGCGCAATGGAATGTCCCTCGATTTGCCCCACAACAGTCAGGCAATGAATTGCATGAGGACCTCTGGTCCTCAGCACAGAGCCCATTTCCATCATATAGTCTTTTTCCAGTATCTCACGCTGCACTTCTTCAGGGTCGTTGCTATGTTCTTTTTTTGCGCGTTCCCGCTCTTTTTCCATCCGGGCACACTTCCTTTCTTTTCCCTTATTTTTTCCGCTTTATGCAGTATTTATGCATCGGCCCCTAACACTGGTTTCATTGACAAAAAAGCCGCAAACCATTATTATAAATAAGTATATATAGATTGCCGCTTGGACTGTGGCAAAAAGGAGCGCGAACTATGGGAAAGACGATTGCACAAAAAATTATTGCGGCTCATCTCGTTGACGGCACCCCCGCAGTCGGGAACGAAATCGGACTGCGCATCGACCAAACTTTGACGCAGGATGCAACAGGCACCATGGCCTATCTGGAATACGAAGCCATGGGAATTCCGCGGGTAAAAACAGAATTGAGCGTGGCCTATATCGACCACAACACCCTGCAGAACGGCTTTATGAATGCGGATGACCATCGGTTTATCCGTACGATTGCCAAGAAAATTGGCGTTCGCTATTCCCGTCCCGGAAATGGCATCTGTCATCAAGTACACCTGGAGCGCTTTGCCAAGCCCGGGAAAACGCTCATCGGCTCTGACAGCCATACCCCCACTGCCGGTGGTATTGGTGCTTTGGCGATTGGTGCCGGCGGGCTGGACGTCGCTGTTGCCATGGGGGGCGGTGCATACTACATTCCTTATCCGAAAATGACGTTGATCAAACTTTCCGGTCATTTGCAGCCGATGGTCAGTGCCAAAGATATCATTCTGGAAGTGCTGCGTATCATGAGCGTCAAAGGCGGCGTCGGGAAAATCATTGAATACGGCGGAGAGGGTGTTAAAACACTGAGCGTTCCGCAACGTGCCACCATCACAAATATGGGTGCCGAATTGGGCGCTACCACTTCTATTTTCCCCTCGGATGAAGTAACACATGAGTTCCTGCGTGCGCAGGGGCGTGAAGATGACTTTGTGCCTCTTGCCTCGGACGAAGACGCCGTCTACGACGAAGTGATCGAGATCGATCTGAGCAAACTGGTTCCTTTGGCCGCATGCCCCCACAGCCCGGATAACGTAAAACCGGTCAAGAGCCTCTCGATGACGAAGGTAGACCAGGTCTGTATCGGCAGCTGCACCAACTCCAGCTATACCGACTTAATGACTGTTGCTGCAATGCTGAAAGGCAAAACCGTAAGTCCGGAAGTCAGTCTTGCCATTGCGCCGGGCAGCCGTCAGGTTCTGAGCATGCTCAGCGAAAACGGTGCGTTGACCGATCTTCTCAATGCCGGAGCACGTATTTTGGAAAGTGCCTGCGGCCCTTGCATCGGCATGGGACAGAGCCCCAATTCCGCCGGTGTTTCCCTTCGTACATTCAACCGAAACTTCGAAGGACGCAGCGGCACACGAGATGCCGGAGTTTACCTGGTCAGTCCGGAAACTGCCGCGGCAAGCTGCCTGACCGGATACATCACCGATCCTACCACATTGCCTGCAATTGCTCCCGTTCAGATGCCCGAAACCTTCCCCGTGAATGACAATATGGTAGATCTCCCGGCAAGCCTGGACGAATACGAAAAAGTGGAGATTCTCCGCGGCCCGAATATCAAGCCGCTTCCGCAGGCGAAACCTCTGGAAAATGTTTTTGAACTTCCCTGCCTGCTGAAGGTCGGCGATAATATCACCACAGACCACATTATGCCCGCTGGAAGCAAAATTCTTCCCTATCGTTCCAATATTCCTCATTTGGCCAATTATTGTTTTGAAGTTTGTGATCCGGAATTTCCGAAACGCGCTCTGGCATCTGCTGACGGCGGTTTTATCGTAGGCGGCTCCAACTACGGTCAGGGATCCAGCCGTGAGCACGCGGCCCTTGTACCGTTGTATCTGGGTATCCGTGCTGTCATCACCAAAAGTTTCGCGCGCATCCACAAAGCCAATCTGGTAAATGCAGGCATTCTGCCGCTGGAATTTGTAAATCCGGATGATTACGAACGAATCAACTTGAACGACACTTTGGTGCTTGACAACGTTTTTGCGGGTCTGGAAGGCGCAGAGATCCGCCTGAGTGACAAAGAGACCGGCGCTGAATTTGCACTGAAATGTGATATTTCCGCCCGTCAGGCCGAAATCATCAAAGCTGGCGGTTTGCTGAATTTCACCCGTGAAAAAACGCTGAAATAAAAGAGAGGAGCTTCTGATCATGGTATCTGTAAACGAAGCCAAAGAAAGATTTGGAGAACTGATTGAAGCACAAAAAGCCCGCGTTGCCAAGATGCGCGCCCAGGGTGACTTTGTGGATTATTCCAAGCTGGATCAAATCGTCATCGGCATCTGCGGTGGTGACGGCATTGGTCCCACCATCACACACGAGGCTGAGCGTGTTCTTCGCTTCCTTTTGAAAGATGACGTCGCCAAAGGCCGCATCGTTTTCAAAGAAATCGACGGTCTTACCATTGAAAACCGCGCCGCACATATGAAGGCGATCCCGGATGATGTGCTTGCCGAATTGAAAGCATGCCATGTCATTTTGAAAGGCCCTACAACCACCCCGCGCGCCGGAGACGAGTGGCCGAACATCGAAAGCGCCAACGTCGCTATGCGCAAAGAATTGGACCTTTTCGCCAACGTTCGCCCCGTAAAAGTACCGGAGCAGGGCATTGACTGGACGTTCTTCCGTGAAAACACAGAAGGAGCCTACACGCTCGGCAGCTGCGGTTTTGAAACCGAGGACGGTATTTCCATTGACTTCACCGTCACCACTACAGACGGAACGGAGCGAATTGCTGCACTTGCTTATGATTTTGCGCACAAAAACCACAAAAACCGTGTTTCCATCGTCACCAAGGCAAACATTGTCAAAGCGACCGACGGCAAGTTCCTGCGTCTCTGCCAGGAAATGGGTGCCAAATATCCGGAAATCGTTACCGATGACTGGTACATTGATATCATGACCGCCAAACTGGTCGACCCGAAGCGCCGTCAGGACTTCCAGGTCTTTGTTTTGCCGAATCTATATGGCGATATCATTACCGATGAAGCTGCAGAATTCCAGGGTGGTGTAGGCACCGCCGGTTCCGGAAACATTGGCAAAAGATATGCAATGTTTGAAGCGATTCACGGCTCCGCCCCCCGTATGGTCAAGGAGGGCCGCGCCAAATATGCAGATCCCTGCAGCATGCTGCGCGCAAGCGCCATGCTCCTGTCCCACATTGGATATCAAAAAGAATCCGACCAGCTGACTGCCGCGCTGGATAAATGCATGTTTGAGGAAAAAGCGCTTACCATCACCGGACGTGACACGGGCTGCACCTGTGAGGAATTCGGCGATTATGTGATGCGCACCATTGAAACGCTTTGACAGAGCGCACTTTACAGCAGCGGAAAGAAAAATTTTATTCTAAAAAGGTCGGGTGAATCCAAACCATGCAGAACAAGGTTTCTCTGCCGGTCATCAAACGGTTGCCCAAATATTATCGCTATCTTTCTGATATGCATAAAAACGGCGTTGTAAAAGTTTCTTCCAGTGAACTTGCCAAAATTATGGGAACGACCGCCTCGCAGGTGCGTCAGGACTTCAACTGTTTTGGCGGCTTCGGCCAACAGGGCATTGGTTACCACGTGGATGTATTGCTGCGGGAAATCACCAATCTCCTGTTCAGCGAAAAAAAGTTGGATACAATTTTAATTGGAACCGGTCGTCTGGGCCGCGCGATTTCCGGCTATTTGACAGCTGAAGCCAAAGGATACCAACTAATCGCTGCGTTCGATAAGAACCCGGAAGAAATCGGGCGCCAGCTTTCCGGCGTAGACATTTTGGACATTGCGGACTTGGAATCATTTTGCAAAGAGCATCATCCTGAAGTTGCGGTTCTCTGCATTCCGCGTCAAAGTGCACAGGAACTTGCCCCTTCCCTTGTCGCTCTTGGCATCAAAGGATATTGGAATTTCAGCCATTACGACTTATCAGTGGTTTACGATGGCATTACCGTAGAAAATGTCCATTTGGGCGATAGTCTGATAAGTTTGGGTTATCGCGTCCGCAATAATTGATTCTCTTACAAAATATAAAACCTTCGGGATCGAAAGACCCCGAAGGTTTTTGTTTTAGCGGCTCAATTTTTCCAAAAGCGCCGTTATCTCTTCAATCTTTTCTTCTGCGTTCCCACTTTCAAATGCATCCTTCACACACCCGTTCATGTGCGCTTTCAGAATCTCGCGATTTACTTTGGACAAAATCGACTGTGTGGCAAGGATCTGGTTGGAAATGTCCATGCAATAGCGATTTTCCTCTACCATCGCCAGTATTCCATCCAGTTGTCCGCGAGCTGTTTTTAAAAGCCGTGTGACTTTTTGAGGATCTGCCTTCATCACTTCACCTCTGTTACAGAATAACCTGCTTCCGTCACCGCATCGGTCAACTGCTGCACGGAAACATCCTGTGTCAATGTGCACACCGCTTCTTTGTTTTCCAGGCTCACCTGTGCGTCGACACCCGGAATTTTTGTCAATGCTTGTGTGACATGCGCCACACAGTGCGGGCACATCATTCCTTCGATCTGAAGTGTAACTGTTTTCATAAAATCTTCCTCCTTTATATTCTGTACCGCACCAGGGGTTTGCGTACTGTACATAACCTTAAATCGTCTGAGCCTCAACGCATTGGACACAACACATACACTGGACAAGCTCATTGCTGCCGCTGCAAACATGGGATTCAGTTTCACCTGGAACAGCGGATACAAAAGCCCTGCCGCCAAAGGAATGCCAATACTGTTGTAGAAAAAGGCCCAAAACAGATTTTCCTTGATATTGCGAATCACTGCTTTTGACAGTCGAATTGCCGTTGCTACATCCCGCAAATCGTTTTTCATCAAAACAATATCTGCACTCTCGATTGCTACGTCTGTGCCTGCACCAATCGCAATTCCCACATCGGCACGCGCCAGGGCAGGTGCGTCATTGATTCCGTCTCCTACCATTGCAACAATTTTTCCGTCTTTTTGAAGCCGTGCAATTTGCTGTTCCTTCTCCTGCGGAAGCACTTCTGCTATAATTCGTTGAATCCCCAGCTGCCGCTGAATCGCTGCCGCAGTTTTCTGGTTATCTCCTGTGAGCATCGTCACAGCAACGCCCATTTTCTCAAGCATGGAAATTGCTTCTTTGCTGGTGGGCTTGATCGTATCCGCTACTGCGATTATTCCAATCAGCCCCTTTTGTTCAGATGCAAACAGCAGCGGTGTCTTTCCCTCTTCACTCAATCTCTCCAAAGTGCTCACAGCATTTTCAGAAAGTGTAACCTTTTGTTCGCGCATCATTTTTTCGTTTCCGGCATACCATAGTTCCCCTTCAACGAAAGCAGAAACGCCCCGGCCAAAATTCGCCTTAAACTCACTGACGGGAAGCTGCGCTATATTTTTTCCTTTTGCATACTCCACAATCGCTTGAGCCAAAGGATGCTCACTGCGCCCTTCAATGCTGGCCGCAGCCGACAAAAAGTCAGTTTGCGACAGTTCTGCCAAAGGAAAGACATCCGTCACAACCGGTTTTCCCTCTGTAATCGTTCCTGTTTTATCCAAAACAACTTCCTGAATATTGTGAGCCGTTTGCAAAGCTTCTCCGGATTTAATCAGGATTCCATTCTCTGCACCTTTTCCAGTTCCCACCATAATCGCAACCGGTGTGGCAAGTCCAAGTGCGCAGGGACAGGAAACCACCAGAACTGCAATTCCAACGGAAATTGAAAACTCAGCTGTTTGCCCCATCAAAAGCCAAAAAATCGCCGCCAGTACTGCGATCGATATAACTACCGGAACAAAAATTCCTGCAATCCGATCGGCCAACTTGGCAATTGGTGCCTTGCTTGCGCTCGCATCTTCTACCAAACGAATGATCTGTGCTAAAGTGGTATCATCCCCCACCTTAGTTGCCCGGAATTTAAAGAAGCCGGTCTTATTTAAAGTCGCAGACAATACCGTGCTGCCTGCTGTCTTTTCAATCGGAATGCTCTCTCCTGTAATGGCGGCTTCATCTACGCTGGTACTCCCCTCCACAATGACGCCGTCTGCCGGAACATTCTGTCCCGGCTTTACAAGAACGATATCCCCGATCATAAGTTGCTCTACAGGAATGGTCCGTTCCACTCCGTCACGCTCAACAGTAGCGGTTTTGGGCGCAAGATCCATCAAGCGTGCAATTGCCTGTCCTGTTTTACCTTTGCTCTTCGTCTCCAGGTATTTGCCCAATGTAATCAGCGTCAAAATCATTGCAGCCGATTCAAAATACAAGTCCATATGGTAACGCTCAACCAGAGCTCTGTCACCTGTGCCAAGCCCATATCCCATGCGCATAATTGCAAAAACGCCGTATACCAACGCCGCACTCGAACCAATTGCAATCAAGCTGTCCATATTGGGAGCACCATGAAACAATGTTTTAAACCCTACCTGATAATATTTCCGGTTCACATACACAACCGGTAAGGTCAAAAGGAACTGAACCATTGCAAAGGTAATTGAATTTTCATAACCGATCAAAAAGCCAAATTGTGGCAGCCCTACCATATGTCCCATTGACACATACATCAAAGGAATCAAAAAAACAGCCGAAATGAAAAGGCGCATTTTCATTTCTTCCAGTTGCTGCTGAATTTTCCCCTGCGGCGTTTTTTCCCTTTTCTGTACATTCGTCTCTCCTACCGGGATAGCGCCATACCCTGCCGCAGATACCGCTTCTATTACCGCACTGTTTGCTATTTGTGTATCACTCTCAATGACCATGCTGTTTGTCAGCAAATTGACCGTAACATCACGTACTCCCGGAATTGCACGTGCTGCTTTTTCAACGTGCGCACTGCACGCAGAGCATGTCATACCTGTCACATCATATTTTTGTTTCATTTCATCATTCACCTCACCACCCCCACGGGGTGGGGGTATATAATTAGTATACTCTGTTTGTAGTATTTGTCAAGTCTCTCCTTTCTTTTCAACGATTTGAAAATTACACCTTATCTGTGGTATAGTAATCATCATAACGCAAGCCTAAGAAAGGAGTGACACAACATGCAGAAAAAAATTGAATTGATCGGCGTACAGATGGATCTGGGAGCCTCAAAACGAGGGGTCAGCATGGGACCTGCGGCCATACGGTACGGCGGCGTTTGTGAGGGAATTCGCGCACTTGGATATGATTTAACAGATAAAGGGGACCTCCTGTGCTTAACTTCCGGAGAAACTTCGGAAAAACTGCGCAACTATCAACAGGTCGTCGATATCAATCAGCGCCTCTATCTCTCGACCATGGAAAGCCTTCAAAACGGGGCGCTTCCCATCATTCTTGGTGGTGATCACAGTATTGCTGCGGGAAGCATTTCTGCTGTCTCCAAACACTACAAACAAATTGGAATCATTTGGATTGACGCTCACGGTGATTGGAATGACGAATTCAGCACAGAAAGTGGAAACATGCATGGAATGCCTTTTTCGGCCGTATGTGGTTGGGGTCCAAATTTGATGGTCGATTTTGGTCAAGGTCCTGTTTTTGTTGACCCCAAGCACTGCGTCCAGATCGGTGGACGCGATATTGATACGGAAGAGCGTATCCGCATGAAGAAAGCCGGCGTCACAGTGTTCCCCATCAATGTAATCGATAAGCTTGGTATGAGTGAAGTAATAGAGCAGGCTATCAATATTGCATGCCGTGATACAGTTGGCTTCCATCTCAGCTTTGACATTGACGCAATCACGCCGGAAGCTGCTCCCGGAACCGGAACGGTCGTGCACAGTGGCCTTACCGTTCGAGAAGCGTTTTTGGCCGTGGAAACAATCAGCGAAACCGGAAAAATGCTTTCGATGGACATGGTCGAAGTGAATCCCATTTTGGATATTCGTAACAAAACAGGCATCCTTGCGTCTGAATTGATCCTTTCTGCATTGGGAAAAGTGGTATTTTAAAACAAATTTCGGATCAACAAAAAAGAGGAGCGATTTCACCGCTCCTCTTTTTTAAACTGAAAAATATACAACGACTTTCCATGCGATGAACCAACTTATTTCCATCTTGTTGGCTAACTCTTGGAAAATAGAAATCCCTCTGGTATAAAAACCAGAGGGATCAAAATGCTAGTAATTATTCGCCAAAAACAGCTTTGTAGTCAGCCTGGAACTTCTCAATGCCAGCATCAGTCAGAGGATGCTTCACCATCTGCTCGATGACCTTGTAGGGAACCGTAGCGATATCCGCACCAGCCAGAGCACAATCCGTCACATGAATCGGATTACGCACAGAAGCAGCGATAATTTCGGTCTCAAAGCCATAGATATCAAAGATGTCCGCAATGGTACGAATCAAATCAATGCCCGGAGTAGAAATATCGTCCAGACGGCCCAGGAAGGGGCTAACATACGTAGCGCCTGCACGGGCTGCCAGCAAAGCCTGGTTTGCGGAGAAAATCAGAGTGCAGTTCGTTTTGATGCCTTCAGAGCTCAGAACTTTAATAGCCTTCAGACCTTCAACCGTCATAGGAATCTTAACAACCATGTTGGGATGCAGTTTTGCAATTTCACGGCCCTCAGCAATCATGCCCTCAGCATCAACCGTCGTAGCCTTGACCTCGCCAGAGATCGGTCCATCAACAATCGAAGTGATTTCTTTCAGAACCTCATTAAAATCACGGCCCTCTTTGGCAATCAGGCTGGGGTTTGTAGTCACGCCACAAATAACGCCCATGTCATTGGCTTTGCGAATATCTTCAACATTCGCGGTATCAATAAAAAACTTCATTGCTCAACGCTTCCTTTCCTGATTTCGCCAGAAAAAGTATGATTACTTTTTCTGTTTTTTCCTTCATCTAAGTTAGTATAATCAACCTAAATAAAAAAGTCAATTAATTCCTAAAAATGTAGGACAACGCACAAAATTAACAGCTGTTTTTTGGGCAATAGCGCAAAAGTTGTTTCGCATTTATAATAAAAAATATTATTCATCATATAAATATATCACATTTAGGCTATGATGTATTATTTTTTATAAAAAATCAAGATTCTTCAAAATATAAAATTTCTATTAAAGTGTTCACGATGAGCCACAATCCCCAAAGTAGCATTATGATCGAAGTAAGTTCAAACAGCCATACAAACGAGAAAGAGCCGTCCCTCAGTGAGAAAAGAAGAACTCCTGCCAGGGCCAATACACTTCCTCCACGAATCTTGGCTTCTTTCTGTGCTTTTGTATGAAAAGTTCTGTTGCTTTTAGTTCCCACTTGTATGTAAACATTATCTAAATCCAATTTAAGGCCGGGATGCAAATGCGTAATATGCATAATATCTCACCTGTCTCCATCCATTTGGATTCAGAATACCACAAATGCATTTGTGGCATCTATCATAATGAAGAAAAATTACATTCAAAATTCTGTAAAATAAACGCAGCACCTTGCCCCAGAAGCCGATCTGGCAGGTGTCTGAGGAATGAGTAAAAGCATAGATAGAAATAAAAAAGACATCCGGA
>NZ_JBBMFA010000033.1:0-14434 GCF_040096265.1 Ruthenibacterium intestinale | reverse complement strand
TTCTTAACTTCCATTCTGCCCGGGAATTATGGGACTTTGAACTCAATTCCTGTTGCACTTAGTTTGACAATTCACTTATTCATGCAGCAGATTCAAAGTGATTTCGTACTTGGATTCCACCGCGTATTTTTGCGGTGCAGTTGCCTTGTACTTGTTCAGTGCAGCAGTTGCGCGAACCGGGTTCTGCAATGTACCGGCGCCGGCTACGCAGCCGCCCGGGCAGGCCATGCCTTCCAGCAGATAGCCGTTCAGCTTTCCGGCCTTGGCCATCATCAGCATTTTTTTGCAGTCCTGCAGTCCCTGGGCAGCCATCACCTTGACCTCGCGGTCCGGATCCATCTTGTGGATGGCGTTTACCACCGCGTTGGCCACGCCGCCGGAAACCGCAAAGCCGCGGCCGTCTGCCGTTGCTTCTGTCAGTTCGGGGCCGGCAGCCACTTCCGCAAACTTAATGGCTTTGGCTTCGAACATACCCATTACTTCTTCAAAGGTAAGAACAAAATCTACATCGCTGCGGATCGTGCGGCGGCTGGCTTCCAGCTTTTTCGCCGCGCAAGGTCCGATAAAGACAACTTTGCAGTTCTTGTGTTCCTTTTTGATCAGGCGGGCTGTCAGTACCATGGGGGTCATGGCCATGGAGATGTACGGTGCAAAATCCGGGAACAGCTTTTTGGCCATCACGCTCCAGGCAGGGCAGCAGGAGGTCGCCATGAAGGGCTGATGTTCGGGAACCTCACGCATGAAGTCCTTGGCCTCTTCGATGGTGCACAGGTCCGCACCGATGGCAACTTCGACCACGTCGTCAAAGCCCAGCAGTTTCATGGACGGTTTCAGCTTGTCCGTGGTCATGTCCGGCCCGAACTGGCCCACAAAAGCAGGAGCCACCGCGGCGATGACACGATCACCTTTTTTAATGGACTGAATCACCTGGAAAATCTGGCTCTTGTCCGCGATTGCGCCAAAGGGGCAGTTCACAAGGCACATGCCGCAGGAAACGCATTTGTCATAATTGATGGTGGCGCGGCCCAGCTCGTCAGAGCCAATGGCGTCCATGCCGCAAGCTTTGGCGCAGGGGCGCTCCATTTTATTAATTGCGCCGTAAGGGCAGGCATTGGCGCACTGACCGCATTTGATGCACTTCTCCTGATCGATTACACTTTTGCCGTGCACAATGGAAATGGCGCCTTTGGGGCAGATCTCTTTACAGGGATGTGCCAAACAGCCCTGGCAGAGGTTGGTCACATGATAGGATTTTTCCGGGCAGGCATTGCACGCGAATTTGATCACGTTGATCAGGGGCGGCTCGTAATATTTTTCCGGGCGCGCACTCTCTTCCACGCCTTCCACCAGGGGAGCGTGCTGATCAATGGGGCGCAGAGAAAGGCCCATGGTCAGACGCAGCCGTTCGCCGACGATGGCGCGCTCAAGGAAAATGCTTTCCCGATAGCGTTCGACCTCACCGGGAACAATTTTATACGGAAGTTCCTCGATATGGCTGTAATCGGTTCCCTCATAAGCCATACGTGCCACTTCGGTGAAAACCTTGCGGCGGATGTCGGTTACGGACGAATAAATGCCTCGCATGTACAAAACTCCTCATCATTATTTATAGAATCAAAAAAATACCGCCATAATAATACCATTCGTCAAAGGGCAGTGCAAGGGCATTTTGAAGAACTTTTTCTTTCTTGGGGACGAAAATAACTGTTTTTTGCGGATTGCAAAAGAAAAAAGGATGTAATATACTAATAAAGTATATCATTTGCCGGAAAGTCATCGGACAAATGATGAAAGGAACCAGGGAGAAAAAATGGATTTGATTTTTGATATTTTGTCGGATGCGTGGATGGACAGTGTGAAAATGCTGCCCTTTTTGTTTGTCGCCTACTGGGTGATTGAATATGTGGAGCATCGTCACTCGGAGCGGATCGAGCGTGTGCTGGCCGGCGGTGGACGTTTTGGATTTGTGCCTGCTGCGCTGCTTGGGTGTTTTCCTCAGTGCGGTTTTTCTGCGATGGCTGCGAACCTGTATGGCTCCAAAGTCATCACGCTTGGAACACTGCTGGCAGTGTTCCTTACGACCAGCGACGAAGCGATCCCGCTGATGATTGCCAATCCGGACCAGTGGGAAGCGATGCTGGCGGTGATCGGCGTTAAAATTGTGGTGGCGCTGACGGCGGCAGTCTGCATTGATTTTGTATTCAAGAAGTGGATTCCGGTTTCCGTGCGGGGCGGCTACACAGGAAGCAGCCGGGAAGTGGACTGCCACGAGCATCAGGAAGAAGACGGAATCCTGTTGGCGGCGCTGAAGCATACGTTCAACATTTTTCTGTTTATTTTGGCCTTTAACTTTGTGTTGGGCGGCCTTGTGGCACTGATTGGAGAAGACACCATTGCCTCAGTGCTGGCCGCCAGCGATTTCTGGCAGCCGGCATTGGCGGGGCTGATCGGTCTGATCCCCAACTGCGTGGCCAGTGTGCTGCTTACACAGCTTTTCGCGGCGGGTCAGCTGAGTTTTGGCGGCATGGTGGCCGGCCTTTGCACCAGTGCAGGTGTGGGACTGGCAGTGCTGTGCCGTTCGAATAAAAGCTGGAAGCAAAATGCGTTCATTGTAGCGCTTCTGTATGGCATCGGTACGGCAGCTGGCATTCTGTGCCAGCTTGCAGCGTGAAAAGAGGGACAAATGGACGAGACGTTGTTCATGGCCTTGCAGCGATATGGGAGGGAAGATGCAATCCCCATGCACATGCCAGGCCACAAGCGAAACGAAGCTTTGGCACCTTATTTGAAAGCCTTGGGTGCAGGGCTGGATATCACGGAGATCGACGGGTTCGATGACCTTCACGGTGCAGAGGGGATTCTGCGCCGCGGTATGGAGCGTGCGGCACAGCTGTGGGGGGCAAAGCGTTCCTTCTATCTGGTCAATGGAAGCACTTGCGGCATTCTGGCAGCCATTCATGCCGTTTTAGGACAGGGCGGAAGCGCCATTGTGGCACGCAACTGTCACAAATCCGTCTACCATGGCCTGGAGTTGTGCGGCATTACGCCGCACTTTTTGCTGCCACCGGTGGAAAGCCGTTTTGGAATCTGCGCTTCCATCGCACCAGCCGAAGTGGAGCGGGCGCTGCAGACACATCCGGATGTGCGTCTGGTCATTGTCACAAGTCCGACCTACGAGGGCGTTGTCAGCGATATCCGTGCCATTGCGGATGTGGCGCATCGCCATCATGCAGTCCTGCTGGTGGATGAAGCCCATGGAGCGCATCTTGGAATGGGAAATTTTCCGGCGGGTGCGGTGGCCTGCGGGGCGGATGTAGTGATACAAAGCGCACACAAGACTTTGCCCAGTCTGACACAGACGGCGCTGCTCCATCTTCAGGGCGAACTGGTGGATCCGGAGCGGGTGGCGCATTCTCTGGAGATTTTTGAAACCAGCAGCCCTTCGTATCTGCTGATGGCCTCGTTGGATAGTTGTGTGGCGTTGCTGCTGGAGCAGGGGCAGCACTTGCTGCAGGAATGGAATGCGTCTCTGCAGGCGTTTGGACAGGAAGTGCGCTCGCTGCAGCATCTGCGGATTTTGGGATATACAGCGGCGCCTGACAGTTCTGTGTATGCGCTGGACCCATCCAAAATCGTCATCTCCACTGCCGGAACTTCGGTCACGGGTCCGGAGCTGATGGGCAGCCTGCGCAAGGAAGCAAACATTGAGCTTGAAATGGCGGCTTCAGATTATGTGATCGCCATGACGGGGATGGGAGATACAGCCGACACATTCCATGCGTTGGCGCGTGCGCTTTGCAAAGCGGATCGCATGATTCAAACGTCACCTTCGGCCGCTGTTCGGCCGGCCCTGCAGCTGCCTCGTCGGCTCTGTTCCGCGCAAGAAGCGGTGTTTGGTGCGCGGGAAAAATGTCCGCTGGACAAAGCGGCGGGCCGTGTGAGCGCGGGATATGTCTGGGCATATCCGCCGGGCATACCGTTGCTGGTTCCGGGGGAGGAGATAGATGCAGCGCTTTTGTCCGTGTTCAAAGGTCTTCAGGAGAGCGGCGTCTCGCTGAGAGGACTTTCCGGCGGTCTTTGGGTCCGGAAGGCATGAAAAAAGCCCGCTGCTGCGGGCTCATTCGTTGGGATGATTGGATTCCAGTGCCTGGATGCGTTTTTCCAGCGCGTCCAGCTTATCGTACAATTCGGCCAGAACACAGGTGAAAACGGCAGCGAAAAGGGCGAGAAGAAGCGGCAGTCGGTAAAAATGTCCGGGTGCCAGAAAGAAGGAGCCAAACAGAAAGGTTCCGACCAAAAAGAAAACCAGCCATGCTGCAAAAATTCCGGCAAAACGCTTCATAAGTGACCTCCCGCTGTTTTTCTTCATTCTACCAAACCTAAGAAGACCGGTCAACTATTGACGGATACAGCCTGTGCGATGTATAATTTATAAAAGATTCACGTTTGTGTGAAAGGAGGAAAGAACCGATGAAACGAATCCAGACACTCGAAACGCGCGATCTTGCCAAGAGCGTTCAGAATGGCGGCTGCGGCGAATGCCAGACTTCCTGCCAGTCTGCTTGCAAGACTTCCTGCGGTGTTGCGAACCAGATGTGCGAGAACAAAGACAACAAATAAGGTTGTTGAATAGGATCCATATCGCCGCCTGCTCACCTGTTTGTGGGCAAGCGGTATTTTTATGACGGAAAGGGAACGCAAAGTGATACATCAATATAAATTGAACGGCTATAACATCGTGCTGGACGTTTATTCCGGGTCTGTGCACGCTGTGGACGAGGTGGCATATGACATCATCGCCCTGTACGAGAGTACACCTGCACAGGAAATTGTGCGAACGATCACTGAAAAATATCCGGAAGTTACACCGGAGGACGTGCGCGAATGCCTGGACGATGTGGAGACATTGAAAGAGCAGGGAAAGCTGTTCGCACCGGACGTATATGCGGATAAGGCCTTCGATTTCAAAAAGCGCAGCACCGTGGTGAAGGCGCTGTGCCTGCACGTGGCTCATACCTGCAATCTGAACTGTGAATATTGCTTTGCCAGCCAGGGAAAATACCACGGCGACCGTGCCCTGATGAGCTTTGAAGTGGGTAAGCAGGCGCTGGATTTTCTGGTGGCGAATTCCGGAACACGGCGCAATCTGGAAGTGGATTTCTTCGGCGGCGAGCCGCTCATGAACTGGGATGTTGTCAAGCAGCTGGTTGCCTACGCCCGCAGCATTGAACAGGAAAAGCAGAAGAATTTCCGCTTTACGCTGACGACGAACGGCGTGCTGGTAGACGATGAGGTGATCGAGTTTGCCAACCGTGAAATGCACAATGTGGTCATGAGCCTGGACGGCCGCAAAGAAGTGCACGACCATTTACGCAAGAATTATGCCGGTCAGGGAAGTTACGATCTGATCGTACCCAAATTCCAGGAATTTGCTCGTCGCCGGGGCGACCGGGACTATTATGTGCGCGGCACCTACACCCATAACAATGTGGATTTCACCAAGGACATTTTCCATATGGCGGATCTGGGCTTTACGGAGTTGTCCATGGAACCGGTGGTGTGTGCCCCGGGTGAACCGTATGCGCTGACGCAGGAAGACCTGCCCAAGCTGATGGAGCAGTACGAGATCCTGGCCAAGGAGATGATTCGGCGCAAGGAAGAGGGGCGGCCCTTCACGTTCTATCATTATATGATCGATCTGACGCACGGCCCCTGCATTTACAAGCGCATTTCCGGATGTGGCTCCGGAACGGAGTATATGGCGGTTACGCCCTGGGGCGATCTGTATCCGTGTCATCAGTTCGTAGGGGATGAAAAATACCTTATGGGCAATGTGTGGGATGGCGTCACGCGGCCGGAGCTTCGGGATGAGTTTAAGCTGTGCAATGTGTATGCGCGTCCGGACTGCAAGGACTGCTGGGCGCGGCTGTACTGTTCCGGCGGATGTGCGGCCAACGCGTATCATGCGACCGGAAGCATTCGCGGAATTTACGAGTACGGCTGTGAGCTGTTCCGTAAACGCATGGAATGCGCCATTATGCTCAAAGTGGACGAAGCGGCCAAAAAGGCAAATCAATAATGTTCCCCAAAGGCTCGGACCAAATGGTCCGGGCCTTTCGCTTTGTGTATTTCAGAGCGGAATCGGCCCGGAATGCTTTTTTTCTCAGGCGGAGCGTGCTATACTGAATTTGATCTTTCCCAAAGGAGGGAGCAGCCATGTCCCGCCGTGTCTGCACATTTGCCGTTGCGCATACGGATATTTCCGCGCAGCCGTTCAACAATGCCGCGCGCACTGTGCGCATTCTCGCGCCCAATAATCTTTCGGGCAACGGCCTTTATATAAAATTCAGTAATTATTATTCTTCCCGCCCGGTTTGGGTGGGGAATGCCACTGTGGCCCTCGCGGATCGGAAAGGCACGATTCTGCCGGGGTCTATGCGTCCTCTGACGGTATTTGGAGATACCAGTTTTGCGCTCGTTCCGGAAAGAGATGTCTATTCTGACCGTATTTCGCTGGCGGTAAAACCGGGCCAAACCATTGTGGTCAGCTTATATTATCCGCTGTCCGACAAGGTCAGTTCCGGCAACTTCGTCAGTACTTTCGCCATGCGGTCTGTCAAAGGAGATTACTGTGCCGAAACTGAATTCCCCAAGGCGAAGCTGCTCAGCAGTCTGTCTCGGACAGTGCTTCCCTGGGATATCACCAATGCGGTGACGACCTTGTCCGAAATTGTGATTGAGCAGGATGACAATGCGCCGAAACCTTCCGTAGTGGCAGCATTCGGCGATTCCATCATACAGCAGGGGGCATGGGTGACGCCGTTCACACAGCGTCTGTATCACGCATATCCTGGGATGGTCAGTGTCTGTAATCTGGGAATTGGCGGCAATCGTCTGCTGTATGATTCGCCCTCTCTGGTCAAGGGGATTTACGGGCATGCGGGAATTGAGCGCTTCCGTTACGATATGCTTCCGATTGAGGGACTTACGCATGCGATTTTTGCACTGGGAACCAATGATATTGGTTTGCCGGGCAAGGATGGCGCACCGGAGAGTGATTTGATCACGCTGGAACAATATCAAAAAGCGGTGGAGCCGCTGGCCGAAGCGCTGCACGGGCGCGGCGTGAAAGTGTACGCAGGCAAGCTGCTTCCCCGCGAGATCAATCATATTTATACGGCACAGAGAGAAGAACTGCGGCTGGCCATCAATGCCTGGCTGGAGGAATGCGGGTTGTTTGACGCAGTGCTGGACCTGGGGGCTCCCATTGCTGCGGGGGATGAACCGGGCATGAAGAAAGAGTTTTCCCTGCCGGATGGTTTGCACCCCAACAAACTGGGCGGCATGGCGATTGCACAAAATATTGACCTGCGGCTGTTTGTGCCGCCGACAGGAGGGGAAGGCAATTGAAAAAGCAACCGCGCTTCAGACGTTGGCACAAGCTGGACAATACAGCCAATCTGTTCCCTGTGGTTGCCAGCAGGCGCACAACCAATGTGTTCCGGATGACAGCTGTTTTGCGGGATACGGTGGATCCAGGGCTGCTTCAGCGCACGCTGGAGCAGACGCTTCCGTATTATGCTGCTTTCGGAGTTCGTTTGCGCCACGGCCTGTTTTGGAGTTATCTTGAGGCCAACGATTCGGTGCCGGTAGTTCGTTTGGAACAGGACGTGCCTTGTCGTTATATGGATCCGCTGGAAACAGGACGCTTTTTGTTCCGCGTGCTGTATTTCGAAAATCGGGTCCACTTGGAGACCTTCCATGTGCTTACCGACGGAACGGGTGCCATGCGGTTTCTCAAGGCGATTTGCTATCGTTATTGTCAGCTGGCTTATCCGGACGGGACGGAGCAGGAAAAACGCTACGGTCTGGAACAGGCGGGCAACGTGGAGGACTGTTACCTGAAATACAGCCGTCCGTCGAAAAAAGCCGGCTATAAAGAACCCAGTGCATTTCACATCAAAGGGACCAAACGGCTGGCGGGCGATGTGGGGGTTGTCTCTCTGCTGATGCCGGTAACCGATTTAAAAAGAGTGTGCAAAGAGAGCGGCGTGTCCATCGGCGAGTATCTGGCGGCGCTGGTTTTGTGTTCCATTCGGCAGGCGCACATGCCGGCCGGCGGCGCCAAAAAGCCAATCAATCTTTTTGTGCCGGTCAATCTGCGCCGCATTTTTGGCGGCGACACCTCTTTGAACTTCTTTTCCGGAATGACGGTTTCGCAGAAATTTGGTCCCGGTCCGGCGAATTTTGACGCGGTCCTGCAGGATGTGAAACGTCAGTTTGCTGAAAAGTGTACTCGGGAGGCCTTTGAACAGAAGCTGGCCTATACCGCCCAGAGTGAGAAAAATCTGTTTGCGCGAATGACTCCGCTTCTGCTTAAAAACGGAATTCTGCGGTTGATTTACGAGCATTCCAGCCATGGAAGTACGACCACCTTGTCCAATTTGGGCGTGGTTGATGTGGATGAAAAGTTCCAGCCTTATTTTGAAGGATTCCGCTTTTTATTGCCGGCTTCTCCGGGGGAACCTTTGAAGTTTACGGCCTGCGCTTACGGCGGAACGCTGGCGCTGAATGTGACCACGCTTTTGGACAGAAATCCACTGATCCTTCAGATCGCACAGCACCTTGTGCAGGCGGGAGTACCCATTACATTGGAAAGCAACGGTGATGAGAATGAAACATTGTGATGCATGTCAGATCGATATTTCCACACCGGCACAGATTTGCCCTTTGTGCGGCGCGCCTTTAATGGGCCAGAACGGGAAGCGCGTGTATCCGGTGCTTGGTTTCGGAAGAAAGTACCATCTGGTCAAACGGATCCTTCTGTTTTGGTCAATCGTAACCATTGCGGTTTGTGCATTGATCAACCTGGCCACCATGCCGCATTTTTGGTGGTGGCTGATCGTGGCGACTTCTTTTGGTTATGCATGGATCTCGGTGCCGCATGTGCTGCGGACAGGGGGAAATGCCGGCGGAAAAATTTTGATGCAGGTGGTCTGCGCCGGAGCATTGGTGATTTTGCTGGACGTGGAAACCGGCTGGAGAGGCTGGTCGGTTGACTTTGTTCTGCCCGCGGTTTTCTGCATTGGAATTGCCGCGGTGATGATCGTTATTCTATGCAATCTGATCAATTGGGCCGGCTATGTATTGTATCAGGTTGTACTGGCGGTATTTGGCTTTGTTCCGCTGATTTTTTATTGGACGGGCCTTTCCCATGTGTTTTGGGCTGCGGCAATCCCTGCCGTAATGGCCATTGCCAGCATTACGGCGCTGGCGTTGTTTGGCGACAAAAGCATTAAAAATGAATTCGCAAGGCGTTTGCGGTTTTAATGAAAAAAAGACTTGATTTTATGTGAGAAATCGCTTATAATAAATAAGCTATCTCACGTGCCGATGTGTCGGAATGGCAGACGATGCGGACTCAAAATCCGTTGGTGGCAACACCGTGTGGGTTCAAGTCCCACCATCGGCACCAAAATTACCGCAAGCGATATGACGCTTGCGGTAATTTTTTTAGCAATAAATTTTCTGTGCTCCAATCGAAATACGTTAAGAGAGGCGGGTTCCATTGATGACACGATTTCCGGAAGAACTGTTGCCGCTGCATGAATTGACTGAGCAGGACCGTCTGCTTGTCCGTGCGGCACAGGACGTCATACAACGCAACTATGACGAGGAAAACAGCAACCACACCGTAGGGGCTGCAGTCCGTTGCAAAAGCGGAAAAGTGTATGTCGGAGTGAACGTGTATTCACTGCATGGGGCTTGTGCCGAGCAAATCGCGATTGGAACGGCCATTACAAACGGTGAACGAGAATTCGAAGCGATTGTCGCGGTTCGAGGAAGGCAGGGCGAAGAAATTTTGCCGCCATGCGGAAACTGCCGACAGATATTACACGATTATATGCCGGAATGCGAAGTGATTGTGTCGGTCAAAGGCACGCCGAAAAAGATTGCCGCCAAAGATCTGCTGCCTTTTTCTTATACGGTTGAAGGGTAAAAGAGACCCGGCCCGAAGGAGCGGTGTTCATAAGACAGTTAACAGCCACCGTAGTTTGAACTGCGGTGGCTGTTCTTGTATTTTATCCCCGTTATGTGATAGCATGGAACCGAACAGACCTACAAATCGGTATTTAGGGAGCAAGTTGATATGAAAATTAAAGAAATCAAGGAGAATAAAAAACAATTTCTTCCGTTGCTGCTATTAGCAGATGAGCAAGAGGATATGATAGACAGGTATATTAATAAGGGGACAATGTATGTTTTGGACGATGATGGAGTTAAGTGCGAATGTGTGATAACAGACGAGGGGAAGGGTGTCCTTGAAATCAAAAACATTGCAACTGAACCAGAATATCAGGGAAAGGGTTACGGTAAAGCACTAATTGACTTCGTTGCTACGACATACAAAGGGAAGTATTCTATATTGCAAGTTGGTACAGGGGATAGTCCGTTGACAATTCCTTTTTATGAGAAGTGTGGATTTATTCGTTCGCATAGCATTAAAAACTTCTTCACGGATAATTATGACCATTCAATATATGAAGCAGGTACTCAACTGGTAGATATGATTTATTTGCAGAAAAAAATATAAATTCCAATTTGTCGAACAGATACTAAGGGCGCACTTCTATACAGGGTAATCCCCATATGTGCGCTCGGTGAGACCGAACACCCCGGACACCTGAATGTCCGGGGTGTTTTGCGTCACTATGTTCCGAGCAAGGGACTGCATCCCTTGCGCCTCGAAAGCGGCTATCCACATAAGGCAAAAGGCGCGACCACTTTCATCACGCCTTTTGCTTTTGTTACTGTCTTACGAACACCCCGCTAAAGGGCTGGGCCTTTTTGTTTGTATCAAACCGATATTCTGCGCTGCTTCTTGCCAAAGGTTTTTCGTCCAGATATCAAGTATCCTGACAAATTTTGAACACAAATACATTGACAAGTATCTATGCGATGAGTATCATATAGATATAAATCGATGTAACAGGAGGGCAAAATGAACGAGATAGATGCAGCTTGTATCTGCAAAGCACTGGGAGATTCCAACCGGCTGAAAATTCTGCAAATGTTGGGCGGCAAGGAAAAGTGTGCGTGCCAGCTGTTGGAAGCTTTTGAAATCACGCAGCCGACTTTATCACACCACATGAAAGTGCTGTGTGAATGCGGCCTTGTAACAGCGCGGCGGGAAGGAAAATGGATGCATTATTCCCTTTGCCGGGAGACATTCGAACAATTTTCGCAATATCTGCTTCATGTGGCGGATGGCGGACAGGGGGACTGCGTATGACGGAAGTGCTGCTGTTTTTTCAAAACCAGGTGTTGGGGATGCAATGGTTGAATCGACAGCTGGGACAATTGCTTTCTGCATTGGGGCTGAATACGGATTCAAAAATCGGAGCGAGCGTTCAGTTCTTTCTTTACGATGTAATCAAAATATCCATTCTGTTGTGCTTTTTGATTTTTATCATCAGCTACATCCAGAGTTATTTTCCACCGGAGCGAAGCAGAAAAATTTTGGGAAGATTTCGCGGCGTGGGGGCCAACATCATGGCGGCTCTGCTGGGGACCGTGACGCCTTTCTGCTCCTGTTCGTCCATTCCGTTGTTTATTGGCTTTTCCAGTGCGGGTCTTCCGCTGGGGGTAACTTTTTCGTTTCTGATTTCATCCCCAATGGTGGATTTGGGCAGCCTGCTGCTTCTGACGGGGGTCTTTGGCTGGAAGATTGCCTGTGCGTATGTGATCGTGGGACTTGTGGTTGCGGTGGTTGGCGGAACAATGATTGAAAAGCTTCCGCTCAAAGATCAGGTGGAGCCTTTTGTCAGGCAGGGGGCGGCCACCGAAACAGATGTGCCCGGCTACAGCCGAAAACAGCGATGCCAGTATGCGTTCGATCAGGTGACAGCCACATTCCGAAAAGTTTTTCCGTATATTTTGCTGGGCGTGGGTGTAGGTGCGCTCATTCATAACTGGATTCCGCAGGCGTGGATCGAAACCGTACTGGGCGGGCAGAATCCGCTGGGGGTCGTACTGGCGGTGCTGGTCGGAATTCCCATGTATGCGGATATCTTTGGAACCATTCCGGTCGCGGAAGCGCTTCTGTCAAAAGGGGCACAGCTGGGAACTGTTCTCAGCTTTATGATGGCGGTAACGACGCTTTCCCTGCCTTCGCTGATTATGCTGCGCAAAGCAATAAAGCCGTTGCTGATGGCTGTGTTCATCGGGATTTGTACGGTCGGCATTGTTCTGGTCGGGTATTTGTTTAATGGCGTTCAAAGTTATTTGATTTAGGAGGTATTTATGTTCTTCAGGAAGAAAAAACAGGCGGATGTCGATACAAGTCTGACAGAATCAGCAAAAATTAAGATTCTCGGGTCCGGATGCGCCAAGTGCAACGAATTGGAAAGGAACACGAGAGAGGCATTGCAGCAGCTGGGAAGGGAAGAACCGATTGACCATGTGACCGATTTCGGTCGGATTGCAGAATATGGTGTTATGAGTACGCCGGCTCTGGTGGTGGACGAAAAGGTCGTTTCCGCCGGAAGAATTCTTTCGGCAGGGGAAATAGCAGAACTTTTGAAAAACGCAGGAAGATGAAATAGTTGGCTGACGAAAACAGAGATTCCACGATTCGCGTAAGTATGGTATAATCTGTCCAAAGTTGTAGAGGAGTGGTGCTGTACAGCTCGTTGGTCACAGATTCACTGAGAACGACTTTTGCGATATTGAATCTTTCGGAGGCTTTTATTTTATGAGTTACATAGGAAGTCATATTTCATCGTCCAAAGGTTATTTGGCCATGGGCAAACAGGCGTTAAAGCTGGGGGCCAATACCTTCGCGTTTTTTACAAGAAATCCCCGCGGAGGCACAGTAAAGCCTTTGGATGAGAAAGATGTGGCCGCATACAATGAACTGGCGCGGGAGCATGGCTTTGGCCCCGTCGTGGCACATGCTCCGTATACATACAACGCTTGCGCAGCAAAAGAAGATTTGCGCGATTTTGCCCGCCGCTCTATGCGGGAAGATCTGGCGAGGCTGGAGTATACCCCGGGCAATTATTACAATTTTCATCCGGGCAGCCATGTGGGGCAGGGAATTGAAACAGGAATCCAGCTCATCGCCGATTTGCTGAATGAGGTGCTCTGGCCGGAGATGCAGACGACCGTGCTGCTGGAAACCATGGCGGGAAAGGGAAGCGAAGTGGGATCGAGCTTTGAAGAACTTCGGGCGATTATGGATCGGGTCCGCCTGCCGGAGAAGCTGGGCGTGTGTCTGGATACCTGCCATGTATGGGACGCCGGGTATGATATTGTGAACGATCTGGATGGCGTGTTGCAGCAGTTTGATCGGGTGATTGGACTTGAAAAACTGAAAGCGATTCACACCAACGACAGCCAGAATTTGTTAGGCGCCCGCAAGGACCGCCATGCGCGCATTGGAGAGGGACAGCTGGGAAAGGATGCTTTCCGTCGCCTGATATGTCATCCGGCAGTCAAAAATTTGCCCTTTGTTCTGGAAACACCCAACGATAATGCGGGCTGGGCTGCAGAAATTGCGTTGCTGCGAAGCTTTTCGGAGGAATGATTGCCCATGGTGAGACGAAAAATTCCTCGGTGTGATCTGCGGCAGATTTACGATTCGGGCCAATGTTTTCGCTGGCAACCGCAGGAAGACGGAAGTTTTGTGATTCCCGCCTGTGGCCGAACGGTTCGTGTGGCCCAGCAGGGGGATCAGTTCGAGTTTCAATGTACGTCCGAAGAGTTTGAACGGGTCTGGTCAACGTATTTTGATTTGGAAACGGATTACGAGGAGATTGTTCACCGGGTCGACCCTGCAGATGCGTATTTGACGAAGGCTGTTCAATACGGTTTCGGCTTGCGCATTTTGCGCCAGGATGTTTGGGAGATGATCGTTACTTTTCTGCTCAGTCAGAACAGCAACATCCCGCGCATTCGAAAAAATTTGCGTGATTTGTGCGCTTTGACAGACGGTCAGGTGCCGACGCCGCAGCAGCTGGCCGCTCGCAGCGAAGCGGAACTTCGCGCGCTGGGAGTGGGATACCGCGCCCGGTATCTGCTGGGAGCAGGCGCTTTCTTTTCACAGTATTCGCCCGACGATTTGTATGCTTTGTCCTATTCGGAAGCACATGAAATGCTTCGGAAATGTCCGGGCATTGGGCCCAAGGTCGCCGATTGCATCTGCTTATTCGGGTTGCACCATGTGGATGCCTTTCCCATTGATACGCACATTCGGCAGATTTTGAAAGCGTATTATCCGAATGGATTTCCGCTGGAACGTTACCGTGGCTGCGCGGGGATTTTGCAGCAGTACATGTTCTATTACGATTTGCGACCAGTGAATTGTCAAACTAAGTGCAACAGGAATTGAGTTCAAAGTCCCATAATTCCCGGGCAGAATGGAAGTTAAGAA
>NZ_JBBMFA010000032.1:0-8304 GCF_040096265.1 Ruthenibacterium intestinale | reverse complement strand
CGGTCAGGCAATGCCTGACCGGCGCTCTTTTTTGGTTCAGACCGGGCCCAATGCGTCCGAGAAGGCCGCGTACTGGGCCAGCGTCAGCTGTTCGGGGCGGGCGGTGGCGGGAATGCCCGCCTGCTCCAGTGCCGCCAGCACCCGCTGCTTGGGCACGCCGAGCCCCGCGGAGGCCGCGTTGGCCACGGTTTTGCGCCGCTGGCCAAAAGACGCCCGGATGGCGCGGAACATGGCCCGCTCATCTGCCGGGGCCACCGGCGGGGTCTGGTGCAGCTCCAGCCGGATGACCGCGCTGGTGACCTTGGGCGGCGGGAAAAAGCTGCCCGGCTGCACCGTGAACAGCATTTTCGGCGCGGCGTAATAATGCACCGCGTAGCTGACGGCGCCTGCGTCCCGGGTGCCCGGGGCCGCGCACAGGCGCTGGGCCGCCTCTTTCTGCACCATGACGGTGATGTGCCGGATGGGCAGGCGCTCTTCCAGCAGCTTCATGACGATGGGGCTGGTGATGTAATAGGGCAGGTTGGCGCACACGGCCACCGGCATGCCCGCAAACTCCTGCTGAATGAGGGCGGCCAGGTCGGTTTTCAGCACGTCGCCCAGCACCACCCGCACGTTGTCCAGGCCGGCCAGGGTCTCGTCCAGCAGGGGCGGAAGGCGGTCGTCCACCTCGATGGCCACCACCTTGCCCGCCCGCAGAGCCAGCTCTTTGGTGAGCACGCCGATGCCCGGGCCGATCTCCACCACGCCCCAGGTGCGGTCAATGCCTGCGGACTCGACCATTTTCGGGCACACGCCCGGATTGACGATGAAGTTCTGGCCAAAGCCCTTGGACAGCTGAAAGCCGTGCCGGGCGCACAGGTCCTTGACCGTTGCAAGATCCGTCAGATTCAATGTGGGTTCCTTTCCTGAAAACGCGCCGCCCGAAGGGGGCGGCGCGCTGTGAATGTGTTCGTTACGCGGCAGGCGTGCTGGCGGAAGACGCCGCAGCCCCGCTTTGAGCCGACTGGCTGGAGACCATGGCGGTCACTGCCTCGAAGGCTTTGCTGATCTGGGGGTCTGTCTCCACGGTGAGAGAGTAGAAGTTGGCCTCTTCGTCGGCCTTCAGGGCGATCTCCACATCGGGGGTGATGCCGGTGCCGTCAAAGCTGTTGCCCTCTTTGTCCAGCAGGATGCCCACGGTGTAGCTGATGGCCGACCCGTCGGACAGGGTGACGGGCGTGCACTGAATGGTGCCCTTGCCCGCCGTCTGGGTGCCCACGACCTTGCCCTTGCCGAACTCACGCAGAGACACGGCGAACAGTTCGCCGGTATAGGAGGTATTGCCGTTGACCAGCACGGCCATGGGCAGGTCCACCTCTTTGCTGTCGGAAGTATCCAGCACGGTGACGGTGCCGTCCTTGTTCTGCTGGCTGGCGATGGGGCCCACCGGGCACAGCAGGTCGATGACGTCCATGACGTCGTCCAGCTCGCCGCCGGAAGTGTTGCGCACGTCAAACACCAGCGCCTGCAGCTGCGTGGACGCCTGCATGGTCTCGATGGCGGTCTGCACCTCGCCGGCGGTGTTGCTGTTGAACTGATAGATCTGAATGTAGCCGGTGGTCTTGCCCTCGGGCACCGTATAGGTGATGGTGGGCATGTCGTAGGTGCGGCGCTGGACCTCGATGGTCTGCTCTTCACCGGAGGGATTGAGCACCGTCAGGGTGACGGTGGTGCCCTCTTCGCCCCGCAGAAGGCTGTTGATCTGGGTCAGGGACAGGCGCTTGACGTCGCTGTCGCCGATTTTGGTGATGAACCAGTTTTTGGCCACGCCGGCCTGGGCCGCGGGGCTGCCGTCATAGCAGCGGATGACCCGGGCGTAGCCGCTGGTGTCCAGCACCACGTCCACACCCACGCCGATGACCTGGCCGTTCTGGATGCCCTGCAGCTCCAGATACTGCTTGGCGGTGTAGTAGGTGGCGTTTTTGTCGCCGATGCCCGCGATGTAGCCCGCGCACAGATAGTCGTACAGGGAATCGTTGTTGATCTCGCCGTAATAGTTGGCGCGCACGTTTTTATCGATTTCGGCCACTTTGTTGTACATGACCTCTTTGGCGCGCACGTTGCTGACCGTGCGGTCAAACAGGTTCATGCTGAGCAGCATGGTGATGACGAAGGTCACCGTCATGGCGATGATGGCGATGGCCAGCGCCAGGTTGACTGTGATTTTTTTGTTCATTGTTTCGTTCCTTTCGTGTTCATCAGCTGCTGAGGTAGGGCCACGCGCTGACGGGCGTGCCGTTGACGTTGACCTCGAAATGCAGATGGTTGCCCGTGGAGTTGCCGGTGCTGCCCACGTAGCCGATCAGCTGGCCTTTGGTGACGAACACGCCGTCGGTGATGCCCGCAGCCCGGGCGGACATGTGCCCGTAGATGGTGACCAGGCTGGGGGAATGGCTGATTTTCACGCAGGTGCCGTAGCTCCAGTGCGCTTTGGTGGACACCACGCCGTCCGCCGCCGCGTAGATGGGGGTACCGGCCGGGGCGGGCACGTCCATGCCGCGGTGCACGTCCTTCACGCCGTAGATGTAGCGCACGGTGCCGAAGTCCGACGAAAGCGTGGTATAGCCCGGAATGGGCCAGGCAAACTGGCCGGTGCCGTCACCCAGCACGTAGCTGTTGCCCGTGTTGGAGCCTGCCCAGGCGGCCCACTCCTGCTGGGCGGCCTTGTACTCCTGCTGTTTCTGCTTGTACTCTTCCGACTGGGCGTCCAGGGCCGCCTCTTCCGCGCTGATGGCGGCGTCGGCCTGCTGCACGCTTTGCTGGTACTGCTGCATGGAGGCGTTCAGCTGCTCGTTCTGGGTGTTCAGATCGGACAGCAGCGTCTCCACCTCGGCCTTCTGGGCCTCCAGCTCGGCCTGCTCGTTTTTCAGGTTCTGGATGATCCGGGTGTCGTTGGTGCTGATGGCCTGCAGGTTCTCGCCAAAGCGCAGCATCTCCGAAAAATCGTCGATGCCCAGCAGAATGCTCAGGTTGCTCTGGCGGCTCATCTCATACATGGCCACCAGGCGGTCCTCAAAGTCCGCTTTGGACTGCTCCACTTCCAGGATCTTGTTGCCCAGCTCCTCCTGCTTGGCCTTCAAAGTGGCCTCGGTGTCGGCGATCTGGGCGCTGAGGGCCTCGATCTGGGCTTTCAGGGTGTTGCTCTGCTGCTGATAATACTGCTTGAGCTCCTGCTGTTTGGAGATGTCATCCTTGGTATCTTCGATTTTATCTTCCAAATCCTGCAATTCCTGCTGAATGCGGTCGAGTTTTTCCTTGGGGGTCTCCTCGTCCGCGTAGGCGGTGTAGGCCAGCGGACCCAACACACTGGCCGCCATCAGAACGGTGAGAAGGATGCACACCGCGCGCACGATCCATTTTCGCTTTTCCATGGCTCTCCTTTGCTGTGCTCAGACTTTCAGATGTTTGCGGATACTGGTGGCGCAGCCGGTGCTGCCGATGGCCATGCCGAACAGGACAAACAGCCCTGCCATGGGCAGCATGACGGTTTTAAAGGGCAGCATGCAGCGGGTGAACTCCGACAGCCAGGAGGCTTCGGGCCGGGCCAGCGCCTTCAAAAGGCCCAGGTAGCCGCCGCCCACCAGCACCGAGGCCACCAGCCCGGCGATGGCACCCACGGTCATGCCCTCCACAAAGAAGGGAAGGCGGATGAACCCGTTGGTGGCGCCTACGAATTTCATGATATTGATCTCCTTGCGGCGGGCGAACACCGTCAGCCGGATGGTGTTGTTGATGACCACGATGCTGATGACGCCCAGCACGATGACCAGGCCCCAGCCCACGGCCCCCACCACCCGCTGCAGGTTCACCAGCGTGGTGCCCAGCTCGGTGGGCGACTGCACGCTGGACACCGAAGCGCCCAGCAGGGTCTGGATCTGGCTGACGGTATCGGACAGATACGCCAGGTCCTTCACGGTGACGCGGAAGGAGGCGGGCAGCGGATTGGCGGGGTTGCCCTCGCCCTCGTAATCCTTCAGCACGCCGGCGTCATCGCCTAAGTACACTTTCATCTCCTCCACCGCCTGGCTTTTGGAGATGTACAGACATTCGGCCACGTTGTCCATGGCGGCGATCTGGGTCTGCAGCTGGGCGGCCGCGTCGGCGGTGGTCTCGTCCGTGAGGAAGAACTCCACCTCGTTCTGCTCGCTGAGGCCGCTGACAAAGCTGTTGACGTTCAAGCTCAGCAGCAGCGCCACGCCGGTGATGAACAGGCACGCGGACAGCACGCCCACGCTGGCCAGCGTCATGAGCCGGTTGGCCACCATGCTGTGCCAGCCCTGCCGCACAAGGTATTTAAAGCTGGACCATCTCATACGCGCATCCTCCTTGCCTGGCGCAGGCTGTCGTCAATGACCTCGCCGTGATCGATGGTGATGATGCGCTTGTTGAACCGCAAAGCCAGGTCCCGCTCGTGGGTGACCACCACCACGGTGGTGCCCACGCTGTTGATGGCCTGCAGAAGCTCCATGATCTCCACGCTCAATTCCGGGTCGATGTTGCCGGTGGGCTCGTCCGCGATGATGATGGGCGGCGAGTGCACCAGTGCACGGGCCAGGGCGATGCGCTGCTGTTCACCGCCGGACAATTCCTGCGGCAAAGCGTGGGCCTTGTCCGCCAGGCCCACCAGATTCAGCACATACGGAACGCGGCGCTTGATCTGCCGCTCGGAAATATTGGTCACGCGCATGGCGAAGGCCACGTTTTCATAGGCTGTCATAGTGGGGATGAGGCGGAAGTCCTGGAACACCACGCCCAGGCCCCGGCGCAGATAGGGGATCTCCCGGGGCTTGATGGCGGACAGGTCCCGCCCGTTGACGATGACGCGGCCCTCGGTGGCTGCCTCTTCCCGCAAAATCAGCTTCAGAAAGGTGCTCTTGCCCGCGCCGGAATGACCCAGCACGAACACGAACTCACCCTTGCGGATGTGCAGGTTCACGTTGTGCAGCGCCACGATCTCGGGGTTTTTGCCCGTGGCCTCGTATACTTTTTTCACATTCTCAAAACGGATCATCGCAAGATTCCCATCCTTTTCGGTTCAATCTACATACCAGCGAACGCGCGCCGATATTGCACCCGATGAACAAAAATGGCCGCTGCGGCAAAAAAAATGTTTCTGGCCGCAGCGGTGACTTTTTAATATTTCGCCGGGTTCGCGCTCAGGTATTTCTTCACCATCAAAGCAACTTTGAACACGATGGCGTCGTCAAACTCCCGCAGATCCAGGCCCGTGAGCTTTTTGATCTTCTCCAGGCGGTACACCAGCGTGTTGCGGTGCACAAACAGGCCGCGGCTGGTTTCGGACACGTTCAGATTGTTTTCAAAGAAGCGCTGAATGGTAAACAGCGTCTCTGCGTCCAGGCTTTCGATGCTGCCCTGCTTGAACACTTCCTTCAGGAACATCTCGCACAGGGTGGTGGGAAGCTGATAGATCAGACGCGCGATTCCCAGGTTGTCGTAACTGACGATGGAGCGCTCGGTGTCGAACACCTTGCCCACTTCCATGGCGATCTGAGCCTCTTTAAAGCTGGTGGCCAGATCCTTCACGTTGGCGATGGGCGTGCCGATGCCCACCACCGCTTTGATGTAGTGCTCGCCGTTCAGCGTGTCCACAATGCTGGAGGCCAGCTTTTCCAGGTCCCGCTGGTCGATGCCGCGCTTGATCTCCTTGACCAGCACGGTGTCGTTTTCGCTGATGTTGAACACAAAGTCCTTCTGCTTGTCCGGGAACAGGCTGGACACCACGTCGTAAGCGGAGATGTCGGCCCCGCTGGTCACGCGGATCAAAAGCACCACGCGGGACACGTCCGTGGCGAAGTGCAATTCCCGCGCCTTGGCGTAAATGTCGCCGGGCAGGATGTTGTCCAGCACCACGTTCTTGATGAAGTTGGCCTTGTCGAACTTCTCGTCGTGATACTGCTTGATGTTCTGCAGACTGATGGCCAGCACCGCCGCATACCGCGCGGCGGACTCGTCCGTGCCCTCTACCATCACTGCGTAGTCGTTGCGCTTGTTGGAGCTGAACAGATGATAGGTGTATCCGTCCCGCATAAAGGTGTCGCCGGCGGTCAGCCGGTCGGCGGCAATGCCGTCCCGCACCTCACCAATGCGGTTCAAGTCCGTGCAGGAGATGATGGTACCTGTTTCGTCCACCACGCCGACCATCCGGTCGATCGCATCCTTCATCTGATAAACCACGCCCTGAAAAACCCTGTTCGCCATAAAACCCTTTTCCCTTCTTTTATGATGATGTGGTCCGTTGTTGCCCGGTTCACCCCGGCGGACGCTGGTTCCGGCCAAATGGTGAAAATAAACAATTAGGTGCCGCTATGCTCTCTATTTTACACAATGTTTCTGACTTTTGCAACATATTTAAACAAAATAAGCCGGGGTTTATTGTGTAAATTGGGAAAATGAGTTTGAAAAACAGTTTTCCCTTTTATCTTAACGGGCAGTTGTGTTGGTTTTTTGAAAAGTCTGTAAACGTCCTGCCGTGATTTTTTCCACTTCTTCGGCGGTCAGCTCCCGCCAGCCGCCCGGGCCCAGGCGCTCGTCCAGCCACAGCTGGCCGATGGCCACCCGCCGCAGCTCGCGCACCCCGGCGCCGTACACGCCGAACATCCGCTTGATCTGATGATACACGCCCTGATGCAGCACCACCACCGCGCTGCAGGGGCCGTTTTCCCCGGGCAGCACCTGGGCCGGAAGCATGGTCTGCCCGTCCGCCAGGGTCACGCCGTTGGCAAAACCTTCCACCATTTCGGCGGTCAGCGGGGTGTCCAGCTCCACCTGGTAGGTTTTGGGCACGTGGCGCCGGGGCGCCAGGATGTCGTGGGCGAAGGCGCCGTCGTCGGTCAGCAGCACAAAGCCGGTGCTGGTCTTGTCCAGCCGGCCCGCCGGGAACAGCTGGCGGCGGGGATAGGCGTCCCGCACCAGGTCCACCACGGTCACGTCCCGCCCGTCCTCGGAGGCGCTGACCACCCCTTTGGGTTTGTCCAGCATCAGGTACACATACCGCCCGGCATACGCCAGCGGCCGGCCCTCCCACGTCACGGCCGCCGTTTCGGCCACGTCCGTCTCGGCCCGGGTGCACACCGTGCCCTCCACGGTCACCGCCCCCGCGCGGATGCCTTTGCGCGCCTCGCTGCGGGTGATCTGGGCCGCCTGGGCCACGAATTTATCCAGACGCATCTGTTTGTCCTCCACCTTGTTTTTTTCAAGTATAGCACAAACGCCGCCGGGAACAAAAGAGAAAGCTTCTGCCAGCACCAAGGCGAAAAGGCGCCGGCCTTTGTGCGCGGCGCCTTTTCGGCTGCATCGGTTCCGTTTTACTCTGTGGGATAGGCATCCTCCGGAATGGCCTGGGTCTCGGTGGCTTCCTCCGGGGCCGCCTGGGTCTCGGCGGCCGCCACGGAAGAGGCGAAGTTCGCGTTGGCGGCGATCTCCTCCTCGGTCAGCGCCGCGCTGGCCGCCGCTTTGGGCGTCAGGGGCAGCACCTCGCCCGAGGGTTTCTGCAGAAGATACGCGCCCCGGGGCTCGTTCTGGTACACCAGCACCACGGCGTAGGTGGTCAGCTCCTCGGTGCTCTGGGCGGGCACGGGTACCACCCATTTGTCCACCTCTTTGTTCTTGCATTTGGTCAGTTCAAAACCGCTTTGCTTGACCACGTCGTGGAAAGCCTGAAAACTCTCGTCCCACTTGCGGGGGATCTTCACGGCGGTCACCTCGGCGCTGGTGGGGTCCACCTCCAGCCCGTAACCGGCCAGAAAGGTCTGCAGGTCCTGCGCACCGGTGATCTGCTGGGCCATGGACGGCTGCGCCGCGGCCACATCCACCGCATCCCCGTCCTGCCAGATCTTCCCTACACCGATCGCCACTGCCGCCAGCGCCGCGCCGCACACGCACACCGCAGCCAGCTTTTTCAGCCCGCCTTTTCGTAACGTACAAACAAACATGCCACTGTTCCCTCCTTGCAGATTCATCAGGCGGGCACGCCGCCCGGTTCTACTGCATTTGTATGAGGCTGGCGACCGGTTTATCCCTCTTTTTTCAAACGGCCGGATGTGGTAAAATAAAGGGCAAACGGAAGGGGGCGGCCCTTTGAGGGAGATTTTCTGCTTTGAAACCTCCGGGACGGATGTTTTTCTTTCCGGACACAGCAGAAAACGGCCGCTTGTCCCCCTTTTTCCCATCCGTGGGAAACCGCTCCGCGCCTTGCGGCGCGATTACGAAACCTGCGGTGCGTGACTCTTTTGCCGGCAAAAGAGT
>NZ_JBBMFA010000031.1:0-14800 GCF_040096265.1 Ruthenibacterium intestinale | reverse complement strand
CTATATCTGAAATGCATTTTTGCAATTCATTCAAAAACCTTTCATTTTAGACTTGACTTTTAATAGTTAGTCTTATGTTGTGAATTTAAGAAAGGATCGAGTCCTTGTCTGTGGTGATGATCCTGTCCGGGGCCTCGGAAGCAGGCGGTGACGGGGGCGATTTCGGGGCAGCCGGCGTACCGGAAGATTTCGGTTTTCTCTTTGCCGCCGGCTTCTTGGGGGCGCTTTCCTTCGGCTTGGGGGCCGGGGGCGGCGCGGCGGCAGGTTTCGGCTGCGCTTGTTCCTCCAACTCGCGCCATTCAGGAATGTGCGCGGAGGCTTTGCAGTCGCGGAGCTTGGAGGATTCCGGATGCTTGGAGTAGGGGCTTTGTCGATTGGGTTCAGCTGATTGCTCTGAATGGCTTTCGTTGTTCTAAGGCACACAGCATTTGGGATGTTCTCCATTGCTCTACAATGTATCAGTCGATTTTTTGGAAATATTTTGCAAAAAATTTTGTTTGGGACTTTTTGTAAAAATGCTCAAAAAAAGGACGGAAAATCGGCCTACAACTTTCTACAACTTTTTTACAACTTTTGCCCCGAACCAGACGGCACAGGAGGACACACTATGGAATCCAAAAAGTTAGAAAAACCTCGTGAAAACGGCACTTTTTCGACCGTACAAGGCGTGATGAAACCGGATGAAGAGGGTAGAAGGGTGTTCCCGACCATGAAACCTCTGGAGAAGGCAGAAGCGCCCAAGAAGGAAGAAAAAGCAGAGGTTTCCCCGGCGGAGACCGGGACGGCCGCACCGGTTGTTTCCGAAATGCCGCTGATTTCTTCGGCGCCCATTGATTTCTCCAAGGTGGAGATTGAGCCGCTGTTCAAGGATGAGGTGGATTTTGAGACTTTCAGCAAGTCGGATTTCCGCGCGGTAAAGGTCAAGGAGTGCACGGCTGTTCCCAAGAGCAAAAAACTTTTGAAGTTTGTGCTGGATGACGGAACCGGAACGGATCGTGTGATCCTGAGCGGCATTCACGATACATATGAGCCGGAAGAACTGGTTGGAAAGACGCTGATCGCCATTACCAACCTGCCGGCCCGCAAGATGATGGGCATTGACTCCTGCGGTATGATCATCAGTGCCGTTCATCATGAAGCAGGCGTGGAAAAACTGCATTGCCTGATGGTGGACCCGCACATTCCCGCAGGCGCAAAACTCTATTAAGCGCAGATAACAAAAAAGCAGTCTCCTTGCGGAGGCTGCTTTTTTCATGGAGAAACGGTATTTATTCATTTACGTTCAAAGAGGCGTTTTCAAGCCGGCAGTACCAGTTGCCGGTGGTCTCTTCTTTTTGTGCGGAAAAGGTTCCCTGTACGGTGATGGGGGCATTGTCGCGGGGATATTCGTCGGGATAAACATGATTCCCGTCATCCCACACAAACTCGATGCCCTGCGCACAGCAGGCCAGTGCGTCTGTTACGATGCAATAGTGATAATATTGAAATTTTTGCTCTGCGTAAGCCGCATAGTACAGTCCCTGCATGCGAATTGTCTTGCCGGCGTATTGTTCCGGCTCGGTGATCATCTGGTAGATGGTGGCATAGACCATGTCGCTGCTCATGACGGTCAGATCGTAATCCACCGCGTGTGCGCTCTCCGCACTGGAAACGGCAGAGCTGGAATCGGCTGGCGCGGCGGAGCTGCTATCCGAAACGGCGGCAGACGCACAGCCGGTTAAAAAACACAAAGCGAGCAAAAGAAAAATGCGTTTCATTTTTACCTCCCTGAAAGCCTGGCAATCACGTACACAATGCCAAAGGCTCCCAAATCAGTTGCTACAATGGTGGAACCCACCGGCGTCCCCGCAAGAATGGAGATCAGGATGCCTGTCAGTGCACAAAAAACAGAAAGCAAAGCGGAACAAATTGTAACGGATAAAAAACTTTTGCAGAGCCGCATGGCGGACAAGGCGGGGAAAACGATCAGTGCGGAAACCAACAGAGATCCCACCAGATTCATGGCCAGCACAATGACTGTGGCGATGACCACTGCAATCAGCAGATTGGATCGCCGCACATGGAGTCCGGTGGCCTGGGCAAAATTTTCGTCAAACGTTACAGCGAATAATTTGTTGTAAAAGAGAATAAATAGAATCACAATCAGAAGAGATAGTACCGCGCACAAGGCTACTTCATCGGAAGTCAGTGTGAGAATGGATGTAGAGCCGAACAATGTGCTGCACACATCTCCGGATAAGTTGGGGCCGCTTGCGAAAAGATTCATCAGCAGATATCCCATGGCAAGCGTGCTTACAGAGAGCATGGCGATGGCCGAGTCCCCGCAGATCCGGGTATTCTGACCGGCACAGAGAAGCACAATGGCGCAGAGAATGGTGATGGGAAGGACCAGAAACAAATCGTTGGCCAGATGGAGGACGGAAGCAATAGCCATGGCGCCGAACGCCACATGAGAAAGACCGTCCCCGATGAGCGAAAAACGCTTCAGTACCAGTGTAACGCCCAAAAGTGAGGAACAAAGAGCGATGAGAACACCGACGATCAGCGCATACCGTACGAAAGGGTACTGAAAATAGAATTCCAGTTTTTGAATCAGAGCGCTCACGGGTTTCTCACCCCTTTCAGTGCACTCCATTGGGGGCTGCGAAGAAATTCTTGGCGCGTCCCGAAAAAAGTGCTGTGTCCAAGGTATAGAATGTGGGTGGCGGATTGCACGGCGGCAGAAAGGTCATGGGAAATCACAAGAACAGTCACGCCTTCTTCGCGATGAAGTTCTTGAATCAGCTGATACAGATTTGCTGCGGCTTGGGAGTCCAGTCCGGAAACCGGTTCGTCCAGAACGAGCACCTTTCGGGCGGCGCAAAGCGCACGTGCAAGGAGAACACGTTGCTGCTGCCCACCGGACAGTTCCCGATAGCAGCGCCCGGCCAGAGAAAGAACATCGGTTTTTGCCATGGCATCGTGAGCAAGCGCCTTTTCTGCCTTGCTGTAAAAAGGGCGCAATCCACAGCGGTTTTGACAACCGGAGAGGACAATTTCTGAAACAGAAGCGGGAAAATCCCGTTGAATCAGTGTTTGCTGCGGCAGATAGCCAATGTCATTCGGGGACAAACCGTCGCTGAGCTCCACGCTGCCACCGACCGGTGGCAGCAGCCGGAGCAGTGTTTTCATTAAGGTGGTTTTTCCGCATCCGTTTTCACCCAAAATGTACAGGCAATCTCCACGTTGAACGGAAAAACTGAGATTTTTTAAAACGGCCTGGCCGCCGTAACCGACGGCCAGGTTTTTACAAGTGATCTGCGCCAAGTGTGAGCCTCCTTATTGCAGTGCCTGCTTCAAAATTTCCAGATTGCTTTCCATAACAGCAAGGTAATGTTCGCCCTGCGCCTGTTCGGCAGTGGTGGACTGCATGGAATCCAGCGTGAGGATGCGCTTGTTTGAAACATCGGTATTTTGAAGAACCGCGAAAGCCAGTTTCTGATCGGATTTTTCCAGCGTTAAAACGCAGGAAAGATTCTGCTCGTCCACTTTTTTCGCCAGAAAAGCGACGGTTTCAAAACTGGCTTCGGTCTCGGCAGAGCAGCCGGGAAAGGCTGCATAGCAGGTCAATCCGTAATCATCTGCAAGATAGCGGAAGGGAAAACGGTCACAGAACACAAGCGCCGTTTGTCGGGCGTTGTCGGCTGCTTCCTGATAGGCAGCGTCCAGCTGCGCCAGTTTTTCACAATAAGCCGCTGTATTTTCCTGATAGGAAGAAGCATGAGCGGGATCTATTTCCGACAGTGTGTCGGCAATCTTTCGACAGAACACAGCGGCGTTTTTTAAAGAAAGCCACACGTGTTCGTCATATTCGATCTCTTCCTCTTCTTCGTGTTCATGTTCTTCTTCCATTCCCTCCAGAAGTTCTTCCGGCTTGGCCGCATCTCCCAGAACATCCAGCAGCTGAATCACCTGCTGTTCGGGATTGGTCGATTCACGCAGTGCGTCAGAGACCCACTGGTCCGATTCGCCCCCCACACAGAGAAACAGATCACAAGTGGAAATTTTCAGAATGTCTTCTGCGGTGGGCTGATAGCTGTGAAGATCTACGCCGCTGTCCAGCAACAGGGTCAGTTCCGCATGCTCGGCATCTTCGCCCAGAATTTCACGAACCCAATCGTATGCGGGAAAGATGGTGGCAACAATACGCAGTTTCTGGCCGGAAGAAGAATCGTGCACAGTCTCACCGGACGAACAGCCACTGAATATACCGATGCATATAAGGGCGGTCAACGCCATGGAAATCCATTGTTTCATAAAAGAAAACCTCCGTAATTTTTAAAATTGAGCATAAAAAGACAAGAGCACAAGGCCTTCGGAAAAACCGAAAGCCGCGCTCTTGTCCGGGAGGTTTTTAATTGTTCATTCGTACCTTTTGCGCTACCGGTGAAATACACAGAAGGATAAGCCACGACAGGATGATGGATTCTGCAAGCCACACCGAACAGGCCGTCGGCCATGCACTGGGGCCATGCGCGGCACCCAACAGGTTCAGTGTTTGTTCAGCCTGTTGCAAACTGGCGCAGATGGGGCAGTCGTCACCGATGCAGTGGTGCTCTGTTTCCAGAGTGATGAAAAGGATGGAGAAAAAGAGGGCGACCATCAATGTCGCACAGGTCATAAGCAGAAATGCCCGCTGACGTTTGGTATGCACAGTTTTTCTCCTTTCCTTCAGGCAGTTTCGACAAAGTAAAACAGCGGCTCCATTCACGTACCAAGAGCTGGTCGCTAAAAAGCGATTAGTCTATACTAACCGATCATACAGGATTCTGTTTCAAAAGGCAAGGAAAAAATGCAATTTCCATGGCAGACCCTTGTCACAAAAGGTCATCTGTGCTATTGTGAATGAAACAGAGCGTTGCAAGGTGCCCGGCGAAAGGCCGGGAGAATAGGGAAACAGGTGAAAAACCTGTGCGGGACCGCCGCCGTAAGGGAAAAGTTCGGCTTCAATCCGCCACTGTGGGTACACACGGGAAGGCGAAGCCGGATGCAGATGCCCAAGCCGGAAGACCTGCCCTGCAGCGCTGCCGAAAAGGCAGGAACCTGCAGCGGACGGACCAAACGCCTGCAGGGTAACACAGTCAAAGTGCGTCATTTTAGGACGGTCGCTTTGGTTTTTCCGGGCCTTTCTCGATTTCGGGAAAGGCCTTTTTTGACGCACGCAAAAGAAAGGAATGATTGGATGTCCAGACTGGAAAAACGAATTTTAGCGTTTTCCATGGTGGCAGCCGGCGTTTTGTTTGTACCGCAAAACGCCTTTGCAATGCACATCATGGAAGGGTATTTGCCGCCGCATTACTGCGTGGCCTGGGGTGTATTGTCTCTTCCGTTTTTGGCAGCGGGAGTGATGCACATCCGGACAACGGTACAGCAGATGCGAAAGACGCTGATACTGCTGGCTATGTGCGGCGCGTTTGTATTTGTAGTGTCTTCTTTGAAAATTCCTTCCGTCTTCGGCAGCTGCAGCCACATGACCGGGACCGGGTTGGCTGCGCTTTTATTTGGCCCGACCTGTGCTTCGGTACTGGGGTTGATCGTACTGCTGTTTCAGGCGCTTTTGCTGGCGCACGGCGGCTTGACGACCCTGGGGGCCAATACCTTCAGCATGGCCGTTGCGGGGCCGCTGCTGTCCTGGGGGATTTATCAAATTTGCCGGAAAATGCAGGTGAATCGGAAGGCGGCGGTTTTTCTCGCTGCGGCGCTGGGGGATTTGTTCACTTATTGTGTGACCAGTTTGCAGCTGGCCTTGGCCTATCCTTCGGAGCAGGGAGGGGTTTTTGCCAGCACCATTCGGTTTTTGGGCGTTTTCGCGCCCACGCAGCTGCCTTTGGCGATCATAGAGGGAATTTTAACCGTATTGGTGATTATGGGAATGGAAAGTTATGCCAGACCGGAACTGCGGGAGATCGGATTTCTGAAGGAGGCCGCACAATGAAAAAGAAAACGCTTGTTGGGATACTGTTGGCGCTGGTAGTGGTGCTGATGGTGATGCCGCTGCTGCTTCAGCCGGAGGCGGAATTCGGCGGAAGTGATGACGCAGGAAGCCAGATGGTGGAGCAAATCCAGGGCGGAGAGTATGAACCGTGGTTTACACCGATCCTGGAACGCCTGCTGGGTGGGGAGATTCCCGGAGAGCTGGAAAGCCTTCTGTTCTGTGTGCAGACCGGAATTGGTGTGGGCGTTTTGGCCTTCAGCTTCGGTTACCTGGTAGCACGGAAAAAATATGCTGGCGGATCTTCCGAAGAGAGGGAACCGTGCTGACCGCACTGCTGGCGGCTGTGGCAGTCTGGAGCCTTTTGGTGGGTGCCTTCCCGGCGCCGGTCCCGGTTGTAACGGGAGGATTGCTGGCGGTGGTGCTTGCCTTGCATCGCCATGAGCATGGTGCGGTGCTGCACATGGACCATTTGGCGCGGAACTCACACTGGTCAAAGGTCAACCCAATGTTGAAAACAATGAGTTGCCTGCTGTTGTTATGCTTGTGCCTGATGGCGCGTACCGTCTGGCCGCCGTTGAGCCTGGCGATCGTATTGGCAGTTCTGAGCCGGGCCGGCGGCGTGCGGTTTCGGACGTATCAGGCGCTGCTGGCGGCTCCGGCCGCTTTTTTGTCGGTGAGCGCGCTGGCTTTGGTTTGGACGTATTCCGCGTCCGACAGCGGATGGATCAGCATCCGGTTTGGAACGGGATACCTGGTGATTGGCGCTGCGGCACAGGCGACCGCACGCCTTGTGACGGCACGTGCGCTGGGGGCTGTCAGCTGCCTGTATTTTCTCAGCCTGTCCACACCGCTGCCGGAAGTGCTGGAAGTGCTGCGCCGGCTGCACGCGCCCGCCGTTGTAGTGGATCTTGCCTTGCTGATTTATCGCTATATTTTTTTGCTGCTGGCCACGTGTGAAACCATGCGGGACGCTGCGGCCAGCCGGCTGGGCTTTGGCGGACTGCGGCGCAGTGTGCGCACGACCGGTATTATATACGGGAATTTGCTGGCGCGCAGTTTTCGCCGGGCACAGGCCTGCTTTGACGCCATGGAGAGCCGGTGCTGCACTGGTTCGATCCGGTTTTGGACCCGGCCCAAGCCTGTGCGGCCGATGCATGCGGCGGTACTTTGCCTGCTTGTGGGCGGAATGGTCGCGGCACTGGTATGCGGCGGATGATAAAGGGGAAAAAGATGGACGAAATTCTTCGGTTTGAACGGGTCTGGTACAGGTATGAAGAGGGAAGAATGGCACTGACGGATTTTTCCGTGACGGTTCGTGCAGGCGAGCGGATTGCTGTTCTGGGAGAAAACGGTGCGGGAAAATCCACCTTTTTTCTGCTGGCGAACGGCGTGCTGCGTCCGGAAAAAGGGACGGTGCTCTGGAATGGTATCCCGATAGGACGTGATGTGAAAAGTTTGAATGCCCTTCGCAAAGGTGTAGGTCTTGTATTTCAAGACCCGGATGTGCAGATTCTGGCGGGAACCGTGGCGGAGGAGATCAGTTTTGGACCGGTCAACCTGGGCCTTTCAGTGGCACAGGTCAGCCGGCGTGTGGAAGCGGCGCTGGATACGTTTGCTCTGCAGCCCTATCGGGACCGCGCGCCGCAATCCCTTTCGGGTGGGGAGAAAAAGCGCGTGACGCTGGCGGATGCGGCGGCCATGGACCCTCAGCTTCTGCTTCTGGATGAACCGGCGTCTTCACTGGACCCGGTCCATGCGCGTCAGCTGGAGGAATATCTGGCCCTATTGTCCCGGCGGGGACTGGCGCTGATGGTCGCCACACACGATGTGGATTTTGCCTGGCGCTGGGCTGACCGCGTGCTGGTTTTTCACAACGGAACGCTGGCAGCGGATGGAGGCCCTGCCCAAATTTTTGAACAAGAGGAACTGTTGCGCCGGTGCGGCTTGGAGCAGCCTGTGCTGATCCGGATCGCACGCATTTTGGGCCTGAAGCGTGCGCCGCGCACCGTGGAAGAATTGGAACAGGAGTGGAGAGTATGAAGAAGGCGCTGTTGGTTGTGAGTTTCGGCACCAGTGTGTCCCGGGCCCGTCGGGAAATTGAAGCCGTGGAGCAGGCGTTGGCCGCACAGGCCCCGGACCGGGCTTTTTTCCGTGCGTACACCAGCCCTACCATTCGGCGCCTTCTGGCACAGCGGGGAGAGCAGATTTTCGATTTAAACAGTGCATTGGAAAATCTGGCGGTGCAGGGATACGAAGATGTGGCTGTGGCCGTCACCCATTTGCTGTACGGCATCGAATACGATAAAATAAAGGAGCAGACGGCGGCTTTTTCGAAGCGCTTTTCCTGTCTGCGGCTTGGTCCGCCGCTGCTTGCGGACAGCGGCAGTCTGTGTGCGCTGGCCCGCTGTCTGCTGCAGGAACCGCTTGCGCCCGGCGAGGGATTGGTATGGATGGGCCACGGGACCGAGCATTTTGCCAACATGGTCTACCCTGCATTGCAGACCGCGCTGCGGCTGGCAGGCGGACGCCATGCCTATGTGGGAACGGTAGAAGGCTGGCCGTCGCTGGAAGATGTGCTGACGAAGCTTCAAAGCGACGGATGCAGCCGGGTCCTGCTGGCGCCGCTGATGCTGGTGGCGGGCGACCACGCGCAAAACGACATGGCGGGCAGTGACCCGGAAAGCTGGAAGAGCCGGTTGGAAGAGGCCGGCATTTCCGTGCGCTGCCGGATGGAAGGATTGGGTGCGCTCGTATCGGTACAGGATTTGTACGCTGCCCATTTGCAAAAATTGCTTCAGCCGGAGGAAGACAATGGCGTTTGAACACTACATTCAGTCCGCGGGAAAGCTGCTGCGCTGCGGTTACACCACGGGGACTTGTGCCGCTCTGGCTGCGGCGGGAGCGGCAGAGCTGCTGCTGACCGGAAAAGCCCCCGCGGCACTGGCGCTGACCACGCCCAAAGGCCTTCGCGTGGAGACGGAGCCGGTGTTTTGTCTTCTGGAAGGGACAACCGCGCGCTGCGCTGTGGAAAAGGATGGCGGCGATGATGCCGATGTGACCAACGGGATTCGAATCGAGGCTCAGGTGGTCCGCACGGAGCAACCGGGCGTTCGGGTAGAGGGTGGTTCCGGCGTGGGGCGGGTAACCAGGCCGGGCCTGGACCAGCCGGTGGGTGCGGCAGCCATCAACCGGGTCCCGCGCAGGATGATTGAGACCCAGGTGGCGGCGGTGTGCCGCGCTCATCAATGGGAAGGCGGCATGCAGGTGACGATCTGTGTGCCCGACGGAGAGACGCTGGCAAAGAAAACCTTCAATCCGCAGCTGGGAATCGAAGGCGGCATCTCCATTCTTGGAACCAGCGGTATCGTGGAGCCCATGAGTGTGCAGGCGCTGATCGATACGGTGGCGCTTTCGCTTCGGCAGGCCCGTGCCCAGGGTGCGCAGCGGGTTGTGCTTACGCCGGGCAATTACGGCGAGGATTTTCTGCGGGCAGGTTCGCTTTTTCAAGCGTCGGTGCCAGTGGTAAAATGTTCAAATTTTATCGGTGATGCGTTGGATGAGGCAGCATCGTTGGGCTTTCAGGATGTTTTGCTGGTAGGCCATGCGGGAAAGCTGGTCAAACTGGCAGGCGGAATCATGAACACTCACAGCCGCTGGGCGGATTGTCGAACCGAGTTATTTTGTGCGCACGCGGCTGTGTGCGGTGCGCCGCCTTCCCTGTGCACGGCGCTGATGAATGCGGCCACGTCGGACGCCTGCATTGCGCTTTTGGACGAGCAGGGGCTGCGCGGCCCGGTGTTGGAAAGTCTTTTGAAAGCGATCCAGCACCATCTGCTTCGGCGTGCGGCAGGCGTGTATCGGGCGGGAGCCGTGTTGTTTACAAATGCATATGGTCTGCTGGGGCAAACGTCCGTCGCCGGTGACATGCTGGCAGACTGGAAGGAGACAGAACAATGAACAAGGGGATTTTTTACAGCGTGGGCATCGGACCGGGCGACCCGGAGCTGATTACGCAAAAGGCGGTTCGCGTTCTGCGGCAATGCCCGGTGGTGGCGGCCCCTCAAACGCAAAGCGGGGAAATGCTGGCGTTGTCCATTGCGCAGCAGGCGGTGTCCCTGGACGATAAGACCATTCTTCCGTTGCAATTCACCATGTGCCGGGACCGTGCGCGCCAGAGACAAGCCCATCAGACGGCGGCGCAGCTGGTGAAACAGCATCTGGATCAGGGCCGGGATGTGGCCATGCTCAATTTGGGGGATGTTTCCATCTATGCGACGGCGGCGTATCTGGCGCAGCTGCTGCAGGACGACGGCTATGAAACGCGGATGATTCCGGGCGTTACCAGTTTTTGCGCAGTGGCGGCCCGCCTGAACATCAGCCTGACGGACATGGACACGCCGCTGCACATTGTGCCCGGTTCCAGCCGGGAGGCTCTGACCGATTCTTTGAATATGCCGGGCACGAAAGTGCTGATGAAATCGGGCCGTCAGCTGCCGGAGGTTTTGGAGCAGCTTCGTGCGTCCGGACAGCTGGAACACAGCGCCATGGTGTGCAACTGCGGCCTTCCCGGCGAACAGGTCTACGCAGATTTGCGCGATTTCTCGGCGCAGCAGACAGCGGGCTATTTTGCCACGATCATCGTGAAGGAGGAGTGAAGCGTGGTCCATTTTGTGGGCGCCGGCCCGGGTGCGCCTGATTTGATTACCCGGCGGGGCGCAGAAATGCTTCGAACGGCGGATGTAGTCATCTACGCGGGCAGTTTGGTAAATCCGGCTCTTCTGGGCCTTTGCAGACAGGATTGCTCGGTGTACAACAGCGCTCAGATGACGCTGGAGCAGGTGCTGGATGTGATGCAGGCCGCCCATGCAGCCGGAAAAACCATCGTGCGCCTGCACACCGGTGATCCTTGCCTGTACGGCGCCATCCGGGAACAGATGGACGCGCTGGATCGGCTGGACATTCCCTACGATGATACACCGGGTGTTTCCAGCTTCTGCGGGGCCGCGGCGGCGGTGTGCGGAGAATATACGCTGCCGGGCGTGAGCCAGACAGTCATCATCACTCGCATGGCGGGTCGTACCCCGGTCCCCGAGCGGGAGAACATCACCGCATTGGCTGCCCACGGGGCGACCATGGTCATTTTCCTGTCGGCAGGCATGCTGGACGGTTTGCAGGCGGCTTTGCTGCAGGGGGCTTATACCGCCCAAACGCCTGCGGCGCTGGTGTACAAAGCCAGCTGGCCCGAAGAAAAAGTAGTGCGCTGTCCTCTGGGGCAGCTGGCTCAGGCGGGGCGTGCGCACGGAATTTCCAAAACCGCCCTGGTGCTGGTGGGGGATTTCCTGGCCGATGAATACCAGCGCAGCAAACTGTATGACCCGACTTTTTCCACGGAATTCCGGGAGGCGACCGTATGAAGCTGCGGCTGATTGCCTTTACGGACCGGGGAATGGTGCTGGCGCAGCGTCTGGCAGCGGCGCTGGACGGGCAGGCCGCCCGGTGCGGCGCGCCGCTGTCGTTGTCCCAGTGGACCGGCGAAGCCTTTGCCAAGGCAGACGGCCTTGTCTTTGTGGGAGCCGCCGGTATTGCCGTGCGCGCCGTTGCCCCGCATTTGAAAAGCAAAGCGACGGACCCTGCCGTGGTGGTGGTGGACGAGTGCGCCCGATTTGCGGTGCCGCTGCTCAGCGGACATCTGGGCGGAGCCAATGATCTGGCCAAACGCATTGCAGCCGTCTGCGGTGCGCAGCCGGTCCTCACCACGGCCACGGATGTCAACGGCCTTTTTGCTGTGGACGAATGGGCCAAACGGCAAAACTGCGCAGTGCTGGATGTGCCGCGCATCAAGTCGGTTTCCGCAAAACTTTTGGCCGGCGTGCCGGTGACACTGTGCAGCCCGTGGCCGGTGGCAGGCACCCCGCCCAAAGGCGTTCGCATGGGAACCGACGGCGATTTTGAATTGACACTGCATGCTTCGGACCACGGAGCGCTGCGACTTGTGCCGCGCATTGCGGTGCTGGGGGTCGGCTGCCGCAAAGGCACGTCCGCACAGGCACTGGAAGAGGCGTTCGATCGGCTTTTGCACAGCAGCGGCCTTTGCGCGCAGGCGTTTGGAAAGGTGTGCACCATTGATCTGAAAAAGAACGAACCGGGGCTTGTCTCTTTTTGCCGGGACCGCGGGCTGCCGCTGGAAAGTTTCAGCGCAGCGCAGCTGCGGGAAGTTCCGGGGGATTTTTCCGCTTCGGATTTTGTAGAGAGCGTCACAGGGGTGGACAATGTGTGCGAGCGCAGCGCCGTGCGAGGCAGCGGTGGTACGCTCTGCTGGAGAAAACAGGCGGGCGGTGGAGTGACCATGGCGGCAGCGGTGGCACCCTTTGCCCCGGATTGGCGGTGGAATGATGAATAAAGTATATGTGGTGGGCATCGGCCCCGGCGAAAAGGACTTCATGACCGCACAGGCTCTGGCTGCGATGGAGCGGGCGGATGTGTTGTGCGGCTATACGGTGTATGTGGAACTTGTACGCCCCATGTTCCCGGGCAAGGAATGTTATGTCACACCCATGACCAAGGAGCTGGAACGCTGCCGCTGGGCGTTGGAAACAGCAGCGTCGGGCCGAACGGTGGCGCTGGTGTGCAGCGGAGACGCCGGAGTGTACGGCATGGCGGGGCCGCTGCTGCAGTTGGCAGGGGAGTACCCGGATGTGGATGTGGAAGTGGTGCCGGGCATTACTTCTGCGCTGTCGGGCGCCGCGGTTCTGGGCGCTCCGCTGATGCACGATTTCTGCCTGATTTCTCTTTCGGACCTTTTGACGCCCTGGGAGCAAATCGAGCGTCGGCTGGCTTGCGCGGCCGCCGGCGATTTCGTCATCTGCCTGTATAATCCGTCTTCCAAAAAACGGGCCGACTACCTGCGCCGGGCCTGTGAGATCCTGCTGCGGGAAAAAAGTGCGGAAACGGTTTGCGGCTGGGTGCGCAACATCGGCCGGGAAGGGCAGCAGTCGAAAATTTTGACGCTGGGCAGCTTGCGGGATGAGAACGTGGATATGTTTACCACGGTGTTCATTGGCGCGAGTACCACCCAGATGCTGTCGGGACGGATGGTCACGCCCCGCGGATATGAGGCGAAGCGATGAGGATTCTTGTATTTGGTGGCACCACAGAGGGAAGGCTGCTGGCCCACGCGCTGGCGGAGGCAGGGCAGAATGTCACGGTCAGTGTGGCCACACCCTTGGGTGCGGAAGAGCTGGGCTGTGCGCAGCGGATGCGTGTCCTGTGCGGCCGGCTGAGCGCGGTACAGATGAAAGAGATGCTGGAGCCCTTTGATCTGTGCGTGGATGCGACCCATCCCTACGCCACAGAGGTCAGCGCCAACATTCGTACCGCCTGCCGGGCGGCGGCAGTCCCCCTTCGACGGGTGCGGCGGCAGGCCAGCGAGATCCCGGCCGGCAGCGTGGTCGTGCCGTCTGCCGAGGCGGCGGCAACCTTTCTGGAAGGGACGCAGGGCAACGTTTTGCTGACCACCGGTGCCAAGGAACTGCACGCCTTTTCCCGGCTGGAGCGAAGCCGGTTGTATGCGCGCGTGCTGCCTGTGTGCGAGAGCATTATCACATGCGAGAGAGAGCAGATTCCGCACAGCAATATTCTTGCGCTGCAGGGACCTTTTTCGCGGCAGCTGAACGAGGCAATGCTTCAGCAGTTCTCCATCGCATGGCTGGTCACCAAGGACGGCGGCGCAGCGGGCGGTTTTTCCGCCAAAGTTGAGGCCGCACGCAGCGTCGGTGCCCGCCTGGTGCTGATCCGCCGCCCGGAAGAAGAGGGGGAGGACTGGCAAGTGATTGTAAAGGAGTGTTTGGAACAATGAACGTGACGCTTGTGTCAGCGGGCGGCGGACGCCCCGAAACCATGACCGCGGAGTGTGCCCGTGTCCTGGAGCAGGCACAGTGCGTCATCGGGGCGGAACGCCTGCTGAACGCGTTGCCCGACCAGTGCACGGCGCGCCGAGTGAAGGCAACGCGCCCGGCCGATGTTTGTCAGGCTGTGCTGGACTGCCGGGAAGAGAACTGTGTGGTGCTGTACAGCGGCGACACAGGGTTCTATTCCGGTGCCAATGCTCTTGTGCCGCTTTTGCGCCGGCAGGGCATTGTTCCTCAAATTCTGCCCGGTCTTTCCAGTGTGCAGATTCTGGCAGCCCGCATCGGCCGGCCGTGGCAGAACTGGAACCTGGTTTCCGCACACAGCGCGGCATGCGATCCGGTGACCGCGGTGTGCAGTGGCAGAGAGACGTTTTTTCTCACCGGTTCGCTCAGTGCGTCGGCGCTGTGTGCGCGGCTTTGCGAGGCGGGCTTGGGTGACCTTCGCGTCTGGGTGGGGGAAAATCTTACCTATCCGGAAGAACAGGTGACGGAGACCACGGCCAGAGAGGGCGCGGCGCGTTCCTTTGCACCGTTGAGCGTGCTGCTGGCGGAACCGGCGCCCCGTATGGCGCGCCGCGTTCCCGGCATGGATGACAGTGCGTTCGTGCGCGGACAGGTGCCCATGACCAAGCAGGAGGTGCGCGCCGCCGCACTGGCCAAACTGGCGGTGCGTCCCGGCGAAGTGTGCTGGGACGTGGGTGCAGGCACGGGCAGTGTGGCCGTGGAACTGGCGTTGAGCACGGAAGGAAGCGCTGTTTTTGCAGTGGAGTGCGACGAGGAAGCCTGTGCGTTGATCGAGGAAAACCGCAGGCAGTTCGGCGTCTGGAATTTACGTTTGGTGCGCGGGTTTTTTGTCGCTTTTTACCCAGCCGCGGGCACGCCAGCTTTTGGCCCAGCCTTTGGAAAGCCCATCCATTAC
>NZ_JBBMFA010000030.1:0-3140 GCF_040096265.1 Ruthenibacterium intestinale | reverse complement strand
CCCCTGCATCCCGCGGGATGCAGGGGGCGCTTTTTTCGTCAGGCAGGGCGGGCGGAATCCCCGGCAGCGCCTTCGTTTTCCCCTACCCCAAAAAGTTTTGAAAAAAGGGCGTCAACAGGCTGGTTTCTTTTCCGTTTTCAGGTTATGACGGGAATGAAACGACGAAAAAAGAGACGACAAGCATGAAAATGGAATTGCGCTGGTTCGGCGACGGGTTTGACACCGTCACGCTCTCACAAATTCGCCGGGTGGCCGGTGTGCGCGGGGTCATCACCACCTTATACGACACCCTTCCCGGGGAAAAATGGGAAAAGGAAAAAGTTCTCCGCCTGAAAGAGCAGGTGAACCGCGCGGGCCTGGAAATTTGGGGCATCGAAAGCGTCAACATCCACGACGACATCAAAATCGGTCTGCCCTCCCGGGACCGCTACATCGAAAACTACATCGAGACCATCCGCATTCTGGCCGAGTGCGGCATCGATCTGATCTGCTACAACTTCATGCCTGTTTTCGACTGGACCCGCACCGACCTGGCCAAGCCCCGCCCCGACGGCTCCACGGTCCTGGCCTACGACCAGGCCGAGATCGACAAGATCGACCCGGCAAACATGTTTGCCGCCATGGAGCAGAAGGCCGACGGTCACCTGCTGCCCGGCTGGGAACCGGAGCGCATGGCCCGCATTCAGGAGCTGTTTGAACAATACCGGGACGTGGACGAGGAAAAGCTCTGGCAGAACCTGAAATACTTTTTGCAGGCGATCATGCCCGCCTGCGAAAAATACGGCGTGAAGATGGCCATTCATCCGGACGATCCCGCCTGGAGCGTGTTCGGTCTGCCCCGCATCATCACCGGCAAGGAAAACCTTTTGAAACTGACAAAACTGGTGGATTCCCCCTGCAACGGTATCACGTTCTGCACCGGGTCTCTGGGGACCAATCCGGCGGCGGACCTGCCCGACATGATCCGCAGCTTGAAGGGGCGCATTCATTTTGCCCACATCCGCAACATGGAGCACACCGGAGCCGGAAAGTTTGAAGAATGCGCGCATCTGTCCGAAGACGGCTCCTTTGATATGTTCGAAATCATGAAAGCCCTGTACGACATCGGCTTTGACGGGATCATGCGCCCGGACCACGGCCGCATGATCTGGGGCGAACAGGCCATGCCCGGGTACGGCCTGTACGACCGGGCGCTGGGCAGCCAGTATCTGCTGGGCCTGTGGGAGGCCCTCTCCAAAATGCCGCACACTCTTTGAAAATACAAAAACGAAAGGACTGTTGTTATGAAACTGAACCGCACCGCACTCACTCAATCCGCCGCGCTGACGGATTACGTACTGCCGCAGTACGACGTGGCACGCGTCACGGAAAAGACGGCCGCTGCGCCCGCCTGACTGCACTTCGGAACCGGAAACATTTTCCGCGCGTTTCCGGCCGTGCTGTGTCAGACGCTGCTGAATCAGGGCCTGACGGAAACCGGCATCGTCTGCTGCGAAGGGTACGACGAAGAGATCATCACCCGGTGCATGCGCCCCTTTGACAACCTGTCGCTCATTGTCACTTTGTGCGCCAACGAGAAGATGGAAAAGGAACTGGTGGCTTCCGTCACCGAAAGCCTGGCCCTGAGCACCGACGAAGACCGCGTGCGCGAGATTTTTAAAACCCCCTCTCTGCAAATGGTGTCCTTCACCATCACCGAGAAGGGCTATTCCCTGCGCGGCGCGGACCGGGAGCTTCTCCCGGCCATCCGCAATGATCTGGAGCGCGGGCCCGAACACTGCACGATGTTTCTGCCGCGCCTGGTCTCCTATTGCCTGACCCGCGGCAAAACCTGCGGAAAACCGCTGGCGCTGGTCTCCATGGACAACTGTTCCCACAACGGCGAAAAGCTGAAACTGGCCGTCTTTGAAATTCTGGACGCCTGGAAGGAAAAAGGCTATCTGGAAGAGGGCGCTTACGAATACGTGCAGAACCACATCTCCTTCCCCTGGAGCATGATCGACAAGATCACGCCGCGCCCCCACGAGTCCGTCCAGCGCGCGCTGGAAGCGGACGGCTGGGAGGACATGGCGCCCTTTGTCACCTCCAAAAACACCTACATCGCGCCCTTTGTCAACGCCGAAAAGCCCCAGTATCTGGTCATCGAGGACGACTTCCCCAACGGCCGCCCCTGCCTGGAAAAAGCCGGAGTCATGTTCACTTCCCGCGAGACGGTGAACGCGGTGGAAAAAATGAAGGTGTGCACCTGCCTGAACCCGCTGCACACATCTCTGGCCGTGTTCGGCTGCCTGCTGGGGTACCAGTCCATCGCCGCGGAAATGAAGGACGAAGATCTGGTCGGCCTGACTGAAAAAATGAGCGCGCACGAGGGTCTGCCCGTGGTGGTGGACCCGGGCATCATCGACCCGCGGGCCTTTTTGCAGGAAGTGCTGAAAGAGCGCTTCCCCAATCCGTTCATCCCCGATACGCCCCAGCGCATCGCCACCGACACCTCGCAAAAACTGTCCATCCGGTTCGGCGAGGACATCAAGCTGCATCTGGCGCGGGGCACCGCCCATTCGCTGGTGCTGATGCCGCTGGTCTTTGCAGGGTGGCTGCGCTACCTCAAAGGCGTGGACGATCAGGGGAACGCCTTTGCCTGCTCTTCCGACCCGCTGCTGAACAAACTGCAGCCGGGCATGCAGGCCATTGCGGAAGGTGCCGTGGTAAGCGCCGAAGACCTGGAGCCCACGCTCAGCGACCTTCGCATCTGGGGTGCGGACCTGCAGGCGGCCGGCCTGAAAGAACGGGTCGTGCAGTATTTCAACGAATTCAATGCGGGCCCGGGCGCCGTGCGCCAGACCCTGCACAAATACGTGACGGCCTGCTATCCCAACGAGCCGTCCTGACCGGGCTTTGAAACGGAAAAGAGCTGCCGCCCTTTCGGACGGCAGCTCTTTTCCGGATAAAAAACACCCCGAACGCCTGTGCGTTCGGGGTGTTTTTCTGGCTCCCCTTGTTGGACTCGAACCAACGACCTACGGATTAACAGTCCGCCGCTCTACCGACTGAGCTAAAGAGGATTATGATGGTGACCCGTGGGAGAATCGAACTCCCGTTTGCGGCGTGAGAGGCCGCCGTCTTGACCGCTTGACCAACGG